>JACNKJ010000323.1 GCA_014382085.1 bacterium | reverse complement strand
CTAGATTTTCGCCTGAATCCGGCGTACCAAGTGGAGTTTCCCCTTAGATGGGCCCCAGAGGCTTTTCGCCATGAATCTTTAGGCGCCCTGGAAGCCAAGGCCGGCGCGGCGGCCTCTTTGCCTGAAATGGAATCCATGCGCTCCTTGGAAGCGCCTGGACTAAGGTCGCTCATTGAAAACGAGGGTCGCACAGTCTTAGGCGCACGGGTGTGGAATGGCCGCCGACAGGTTTTGCTATCGGGTGAGGGTCTCTATCGAATGGCTTTGGCCGATGATGCGGGCCGAGAGAATCTGGCGGCCCTTTACTCGGGATTGATTCGCTGGCTGAGTCGGCGTAATCCGCCCGAGCGCATCCAGATTCTTCCGCCGGAAAGATTGCGGCGAAGCGGCAGGGCCACCGAACTTCGTGCGGGTTTGTTCGATGCGGATTTTCGTCGACTCGAACAGGGTGAACTGCGCTGGACACTTCGAGAGAAGGGCGAATGGGTGGCTTCGGGCAGCTTTGATGCACCCGAGCGCGTAGGTGATGATTTCACCGCGCAGCTTCCTGCTCTACCCGCAGCGGACTTTAGTTTGGAGTTAGAAGCCCGACTTCAAAGCGGTGAGAGTCTCGCGCGCGAAATTGAATTGCCGATCCTGCCCGATGTGGGTGAGTTCGCACGGATGGAAGCATCCCCCTCGGCTCTCAGGTGGCTTGCCGCCGTGAGCGATGGCGAGTTTTTCCCGAGCGTACAAGTAGACGTTCTTCGCGAGGTACTGCCTCGAGAAGCCCATGAACAGATTCGAAAGATCCGGCTTCGGATCTGGGACCATCCCCTTTTCTTCCTCCTCTTTCTCGGACTCCTGGCTGCGGAATGGGGCCTGAGAAAGCGCTACGGCCTGGTATAGCCTGCCTTCCCGGCGGGTCCGGGGAGGAAGATGTGGCAACGTTGCCTCGCCATTCTGGCACTATGGACCGCGCCCGCGGTCGCCGACATCATCATCAATGAGGTCCTCTACGATCCCGAGGGAGCTGATACGGGCTACGAGTTCGTGGAGCTGATTGCTGTGGGAGAGGTCCTGAGTCTGGATGGACTGGTGCTGGAGTTTTGCAACGGCGCCGATCCGGGAAACTGGGACCTGCTCTGGTCGGCGGAGCCAGGCCACCGTCTTGCCCCCGGCGAGATCTTCCTCATCGGCGAAGGTCTTGTCGTGCCTGCCCCTGATGCGCTTGTGGAATTGGCCATGCAAAATGGTCCCGAGGCCCTCAGGCTCCGGCGGGGGGAAGGGGTTCTCGATTTACTGGGTTATGGCGAAGATCTTCCGCCCGAGCTCTGCGAAGCATGGCCCGCCCTGGATGCGCCATCGGGGAAGAGTTTGTCGCGCATGCCCGACGGCGTGGACAGCAATCAGAATATCCTGGATTTCTTCGCATGGGAACCCAGTCCCGGTTCTCTCAATGATCCCGATCTGGAATTGAGCATCCTGGCCGCTCGATTGCCCATTCCACCGCCCCGCCCAGGCGAGGAGTGGTTCCTGCGAGTGGAGTTTGAAAATACGGGTCGTCTCCAATGGCCCGAAGCACCTCGCCTTTCCTTGGGCGCACAAACCCTGGAGCTTCCACGCCTTCCTTCAGGGCATAAGAGCATGGAGGATCTTCCCATACAGCCATTAGCTGAGGGAATCCATGAACTGACTCTCGTGGCCGGCGGCGGGAGTCTTCCACCGGACAGTCTGGAGCTTAGCTGTCGGGTTGGCCCCGGACCGCTGCTACTGAGCGAAGTGCAGTTCGTGCCGGCTACGGGCCGCAGCGAATGGGTGGAGTGTCTGGCTCCCTCGGGATTCACCCCGAACGGTCCATGGAAGCTTGTGGATCTCAGCGGCGCTCTTGCCACGTTTCAGCTTCCCGCTTTGGCGCCGGGTGAGCGCTTCATCCTATGCCAGGATCGGGACCGATTGCTTGAGGAGCATCCATCCTTGGTGGCGGCCCGGGTGATGGAGTTATCCAATTGGCCGAGCTTGGCGAACCTCGGCGAAAGTCGGGAGTGGCCACCTTGGACCGAGGGCCTTCGCCTGCAGGACGGGCAAGGTCTTGACAGCGACGGCCTTCTCTATTTGGGCGAGTGGATACAGGAGAAAGGGCGCAGCCTGGAGCGGCTACAAATGTATGAGCAAGAGGGTGCTTCGGCTTGGGCGCCGAACCCGGTGGGGAGCAGTCCGCTTGAGGGTCCCGATCCCCTCGGCAGCAGCACCGAATCGGCTTGGAGTCTCTCGCCTCAACCCTTCGATCCGGCACGCGAGTCCGTGGAGTTTCGTATGCGCGAGCAAGGCGCTTCGGCGCGTCTTCGTCTCTTCGACGCCATGGGCCGACCGGTGCAGGAAATTCCCGGGAACATGAGCTCGGGCAATCTCCGCCTACTCTGGGACGGCCGAGATCGCGAGGGCCGACATCTACCTTCAGGCGCTTACCCCTTCCTAATCTCGTGGGACAAAAGCGCCGGCGGTGAAGGCCAGCAACGCGGTCTCTGTCTCATGCTCCGGAGCGGGCCATGATGCGCCTGTGCGTGATGGGCCTGTTACTTTGGGGATCTGCAATGGGTCAAATTCTTTCCTTGGAAGGTCCGAAGGATCCCCTTCTACAGTTCCTGGATCCACAGGATGCGCAGATTCGATTGCGCGCCTCTCAGCCCTGGAATCTTGTCCAGGTGGCTTGCGGCAATCTGGGTGCAACGCTTCGCTGTGGTGGCACAACTTGGAATGCCGATTTGGGATGGTAGGATTGGCGAGGCCTTCAGGCACAAAGCGCGGATCTTGTTTTACGGGCTCCCACTTTCCTGGGGCTCGCGCCGGGTCTCAGGCTTCGAATGGAATTTCTCAGGGGCCACCCGTTTCATCTGCTCGACTTCCTTCTGGCCATGGAAGGCCCTTTGAAAGTTGGGTTGCGATTTCGTCTGAGTGAAAGAGCTGAAACGGATCTATCGGCGCGATCCAGTTCGGAAGCCCTGGCCCTGTCGCTCTCCACCCACTCCATGGACGCCGCCTGGCTTCGGGGTCTCAGTACTGAGGGTCGCCTAGAGGACGTCTTCCAATTGAAATGGCGAGGCGAATATTGGAGCGGCACCTGGACTCTGGGCCCGGCGCCTGTTCAAGATTTGTCCTTGGGGTGGAGTAGTTCCCGCCGCTTCGCAAGACTGCACTTGCGATGGCATCCCTGGTTGGGAATGGGTCGAAGCCTTGAACTGGGAATCTATCTGTGATGCGCGGGGCCATCCTTCTGCTTCTCGCAGCAATCGTCGCGCCGGCTGAAGATCTTCAATCCTTGGGCGATGAACTGCCGCCCGACCTTTGGCGACCACTGGGCCACAGCAGTTTGGGTTTGGGGCTTCAGGGTGATGGCACCCTCAAAGCTCGCGGCGAGTGGGTGAATTCCACTCTGGAATTGCTCGCCGACTGGCAAGAGGATACAAAACTAGGCGCATCGGCGGCTTTTACACGCGGTTCCTATCGTCTGGTTTTGGGAGCCTTGGGCCGGGAGGACGGTTTACTCGGTCAGGACCGACGGCGGTCCCGCTTAGGAGCCATGATGTCCGTGCGGCCGCCGCGTTCCGCCCTTTCTCTTTCCGATGTCGGTCGCGGGACCTTTCTAAGTTGGCGCGGATCATCCACTCGGCTACGGATGGGTTGGCAGGAGGATTTTGGCCTCATGGCCGATTTACATCGGGGAGATTGGCTGCTTCGCCTGCGCGGGGAAGAGAGTGCAAGCATCCGATTTCGCCGGGAGCGGGACGGCGAAGTTCTAGAACTTGAGAGTGCTGCCACCGGTCTGGCCGCCTCACGTTGGGGGCTGCAACTGCGTGCCACAGGCCGACTGGGCTCACTGCGCTGGAGTGCTCAGGGCTTGAGTCTTAGCGGACCTCGCCCCGAGCTCTGGCGATCCCGTGGATGGATCGGCGCTGAGTCCGGACAAGAAGCCGCCTTCGCTATGGCATGGCATCTGGGAGATTGGCGACTCCAGGGCGGCCTCAGGCTTCGGCGAGGAATTGGCTTGGCGGAGGATCGTCATCGCAGAGAGGCCATGCTATCAGCAGATCTTCGCCGCCCCAAGGGTCGATGGCATCTGGAAATGCGAGGCCTGCGAGATCGAGATTGGTCCGTGGCCGGTACGCCCGCAGTTTTCCCCATTTGGATCGCTGAAGATTCGGGAAGCTGGGAAGGTCGGTTAGCCTGGCGAGGCGAGCTGTCGTGGGAGGCGGTTTTGCGCGGAGTTCAGGATGAGACACCCTCGGCTCTGCTCCGCTTCTCAGTGCGTGAACGTAAACTGGGATCCGGTATCAACCTCGGCTCCCATCTCTATTTATTTCGAAGTAGCGAGGGCCGTTCATTCCGATTGATAAGCGGCGATTTCCTCGCCCGCCGTAGTCGCAGCCTTCGCGGACGGGGCGCGGCCCTCTCTCTTTCCCTTCGCTGGAACAGGGGTCCCATACTTCTCAAACTGGATGGCGATGCGGGATCAAACCTGGAACCGGGACTCGCCATCACGCTTCGCTGGCAGGCAAAATAGAAAAGCGTGGCTTGCATCAGCCTCGACCGATAGACTGCCCACCCGAAGGAGGCGGGACATGGGCCAAGTCTATCCCGAAATGACCGTGCTAGGACTCATGAGCGGTACCAGCCTGGACGGCATGGACCTGGTTCGCGCGCGCTTTTTCAGCGAGGACGATTCCAGCCTCAGTTGGGAATTGCTCGACTATGAAGAGCGAGCCTGGCCCGAAGATTTTCGTGCACGACTGGAAGCGGCGGCGGAGAATCATGCCATCCCTGCATCCGAGTTCGCGGCCTTGCATCATGGCATCGCCAAACACTTCGCAGATTTTGTGCGGGCGAAGTGGCCTGCTAAGATTCCCGCAGAGCTGTCAGCATTTCCCGGACAGACTCTTCACCATGCCCCCGAGCTTGGCTACAGCCTTCAATTGGGCAACGCGGCGGTATTCGCCACCCTCACGGGACTGCCGACCATCGGCGATTTCCGCAGTCCCGACCTGACCCTTGGCGGGCAGGGAGCGCCACTGGTTCCCATGGCTGATGCGCTTCTCCGCCGCCACCCCAATGAGGCGCGCGCCCTGGTGAATGTGGGCGGCATCGCCAATCTCACCCTTTTACCTCCGGGGCAGGGTACCCAAGGGGTTAGTGCTTGGGATACCGGTCCCGGAAACATACTCCTGGATCGGGCCGCAGGTGTTCTGCTGAATAAGCCCTATGACAAAAACGGGCAGATCGCCGCCTCTGGCAAGGTTAATACGAAACTGCTGGATGGCTGGTTGGATCATGCCTATTTCTCCAAGTCGCCTCCCAAGTCCACTGGCCGTGAGATGTTTGGGGCAAGCTTCTTGAACGCTGCGAAGATGAATAACTTGGCTGGGGAAATCGGCGCTCCCGATCTTTTCGCCACCCTGCTCGAACTCACCGTGCTGCCCTTGGCACGCGCCTTGGAGGACGGCGGCGCTCAGGCGGTTTACCTGTCGGGTGGCGGCGCTAAAAATACCCAATTGCTTTCACGTCTGTCGGAACGTCTGCCGCATCTTCGTGTTGAGACCCTCGAAGCCCTGCATTGCCCAGTGGGGGCCAAGGAAGCTCTGGACTTCGCCCTTCTAGCCTACCTCGCCCATCTGGGCCGGCCGGTAGCCTTGTCCGCGGTTACCGGAGCCGAGTGCGATGCGATGGCTGGTCTGCTCTCCCCTCCATCTTGCAATGAGGAGTAATATGATTCGTCGTCTCATCTTGCTGCTTCCCTTTCTGCTTATTCTTTCCGCCTGCACGCCCAAGGTTTCGGGTCCGGCGCAAAAGGCGCCGCCCGCCACCGATGAGGGTGGTGGTGCCGAGCCGCGTCCGGTCCTGGTAGCGGGGGAGGAACCCGAGGTGCGCATCCTTCTGGTTAGAAGCGTGAGCGCCTTGAAGATTCGCAGCAGCAAGAGCGTGGACATCATTTCTCCACAGGGCCGTCGCCTGGCCCGGCTCAAGGGCAAGAAGACCTATCATCTGTTTCAGGATCCCAATGACCCGGGGAACATGAGAATTTTCGAAGGCGCGCATGAGGGGCGCAATTTGAAGGTCGTGGGCGAATCTATCCCGTTTCAGAAAAACACGTGGGTTGTTCCGCGGAGCGCGACTTTTGAACTCAACGGGAAGCGCTATAGCGGGCGATTGCGATTGATCCCCAAGACTAATCACTTCACCTGTGTGAACCACCTGCCCATGGAGGAATACCTGCGTGGCGTGGTGCCCCACGAAATCGGCCGACTGGGCCGTAGTGGTTATCAGGCCTTGAAGGTGCAGGCCGTGGCCAGCCGCACCTATGCGGTGCAGCGACTCCGTGCCAGCCGCAACGATGATTGGGACATGGTGGACGGCATCGCCGATCAGGTCTATCGCGGCGCGGGTTCCTGGGATCTGGCCGACCGGGCCATTCGTGAAACGCGGGGGGAATTGGTGTCCCTGGGGCGCGAGCCCGCCGAGATCTATTACTCAAGCACCTGTGGCGGGCATACTGCCGATATACACAAGGCATGGCGCCACGAAGAAACGCAGCACCTCGGCGGCATGCGCGACGCCGATGGGAAGGGAAAGAGCTGGTGCCGCAGCAGTAAGTACTTCCGGTGGACGCACAGCTGGAGCGCTAAGGAACTGGGAGCCATCCTGAGAGCTTATCTACCCTCAGCAGCGGATCTTCCTCGGGGAACACAGCTGGGCCGACTGAAGGATCTTCGCATCCTGGAATACAGCCCCGACGGCCGGGTGCAGGTGCTGGAAGCGGTCACCGACCGCGGGCGCTTCAAGGTGGTCGGCGATCGTGTCAGATCGGCCCTCAAGCGCGATATGAAGGGCGTGGCTCTGCGTAGCACCCTGTTTCGCCTGAGCAAGCAATACGACGATCAGGGCAACCTGACACGGGTTACCGCCGTAGGGGCAGGTTGGGGTCATGGTATTGGCCTGTGCCAGGTTGGGGCCATCGAGCGAAGCAAGGCGGGACACGATTATCGCGATATTTTGAAAGCTTATTTTCCCGGAAGCTCCATTCGGAGATTTTGGTCCTAGCGGGCATTTGGGGGCTATTGACTTTGCCCCAGGCCTTTGCTAATTTGCGCCACTCGCAGCATTTGGGGGCGTAGTTCAGTTTGGTTAGAACGCCTGCCTGTCGAGCAGGAGGTCGCGAGTTCGAATCTCGTCGCTCCCGCCCAGGCCCCGTGGTCACGACCACGGGGCTTTTGCTATAATATGGGGACCCATTTCCCGTGGAGGCCCCATGAAGCGCTTCATCCTCGGCGCAGCCCTGCTCCTTTCGGTGGCTGCCATTCTTTTCCTCGTTTTTACAGAAGACACACCCGCTCGCGAACCCAATGGACGGCCCAATCAGTGGCTCTGGAATCAGCGGGCTTGGCCCCAGGGGAAAATCAATTTCGAGGCCTACAAGGACGGACTCGACCAGGCTCAGGCCCTCAGGCAGGCGGCCGATCGTGACGGCCCGGCTTGGCAGCAGGCCGGGCCCACGAACATCGGCGGCCGCATCACGGATCTGGCCGTGGGTCCCGTGCACACGGGGGTGGCTTATGCGGCCACCGCCAGCGGAGGCGGTTTCAAAAGCATCCACGCGGGGAGCAACGGGGCGCCCATCTTTTGCGGTCAGCCCAGCCTTTCGGTGGGGTGGGGGGCGGGGGGTCGCAGGAAGTCTCA
>JACNKJ010000180.1 GCA_014382085.1 bacterium | reverse complement strand
ATCGTGAGCGTTTTGCTGGGACAGGAATACCAGTAGACTATTTCTTTTTGGTTTTCCGATGTGCCAAGGTCTTGGCGATGTAGTCTTCGACCTCGGGCGTCTTGCAACTGGTCGCCCCGTGATCAACCTCGACCTTGCCGATGCGTTTCGCCGCGGCCACCGCCGCCTTGCGCATTTGGGGCCCACGCAATCCGATGCAAATGAGCGCCTGGTTCATGGAATGGCGTGTGCGATTTTTACTGGCGTGAATCGTGTTCTCGATAAGCTCGATCTGCTCAATGAAAAAGGTATCATCCAATTCTGAGCGACCTGCTGCGGAACACACCATGTTCCAACCCGCCGCCGACACCCATTCGCCTTTCGCGCCGCACCATTTTTTCATGCGTGCATTCGCGCTGGCGCATCTGGCGGCCAAGCCGGAAAATGCGTCTGTGATCACGTAGTTGTCGAGTTCGCGGCACATGACATCCAGTTCGTTAGCCTTAAAGTCGGTGGAATCGGCCAGCATGCAAGCCAGGACCCGTGCATCATGGTTAGCGCTGGCCCAGAGGCCACGTGCGAGTTCGGAATCCTTGCCGAGTGTCTTGCTGAGCTTTCCCAGATTCGCGTAACTCACACCGAACTGTTGGCCCATCACTCCATGGCGCCGGTAGATTTTCCGATTCTGCGCCGTGCCCAAAGCTTTGAGTTCGCTAATGACTTGTTTCACGGTCATGAGTATTCCTTCCTAAATACGTCCGTCGCCCGCGGGCCCGCGGCGCCCCAGCCACAGTTCTAATAGCATGAGCGCTACGGCCAGAAGCAAAAGGGTCGCGGCGATTTCTTTGCCGAAGTGTCCGGCATTTAACGCATCGCCTAGGTTTTGGCCCGAGCTCACCACACGTAGATTAGGAAGACCGAGTAGAATGGAAAGGCTGTCGGCGGGAAGTGCACGCAGCAAACTTTCCTCGGCTGGCGGCAAGACAGCGGCCATACCCAGCGGCCGACTTCCTGCCCCGGAGATTTCATTCAAACGCCAGATGCCCGCAGCATCGACCCGATCAAGCACAGCACGTAAAGGATAACTGCGCGTGTCAAGTCGCGGACTGAAACGGCGCCCCCCAGGCGAAAGCAATTCCAGACGTATGTCCTCTTGGGGCTCGCTGATTAATGGAAAAGCCAAAGCATCGCCTACACGCAAAGGTTCAGGTTGCTGCGCTCCCGCCGCTTCCTGAGCCATTTCATGAATCAGGGGGAGGAACATAGAAGACCAAACCAACTCGCCACCCTCGGGACTCGCATCAAAAAGCGCCAAACGAACGCGACCCGCGCCTTGAGACCAAGCCACCATGGCTGGCGCACCGCCTTCAAATCGCGCAGGTACACGCCAGGGTCCGATCTCACTACGATAGGTCCGGTAGAAGGGATGCTCCATGAGAACGCGACGATGGGCATCGCCCAATTCCGAGAAAATGGGATGCTCGGCTTGGAAACTTCCCAGCCGCAACAAATCACCTTCCACCACCTCCAGCGACCGTGGACCGCCCAAACGTGGCAGGAGCCGCCGGGCGAGATGGGACGCGCCGACAGGATCGGGGAATATGATCACACCTCCGCCTCGCTTGACGAAGGCGGTGAGGGCCTCAGCGCCGCTATCGGCCAATCCTTCGCCGCCGGCCATGATCACAAGGTGCAGATTCTCTAAATCGACCGCGGTAAGCCGCTCGGTCGCCTGCCGATTCAGGGCCAAGGCCACACGGCTGCCAGCGCCCTCTCCATAGGGGTTCAAGGCCCGGGCGAGATAGTCGGCCAGCGGGTTTTCCCCGGGCGCCTCCAGGAGCAAGACATCGAGACGCGATTCCACCGAGAGTACGAAAGGCAGCGCATCATCGAGAGGGAATCGATCGCGGGGTTTGCGCCACCAGCCCTCAAGCTGCCCGGCTTGCTCGAGATTCAAATTCAGGGAAGGTTCCACCGCGCCGCCCGCCCGCACACCCACGCCCAGGGTTCCACGATGTTCGCCGCCCAATTCCAAGTCGGCGCTGAAAGACTCCAATGCACCCGTTCCGCTTGCCCGAAGTCCCAATGAGAAAGGCCGCCCGGCGAGTACGGGCCGCAGGGGACGTGTGATTCCCAGCAGCGATCCATTGGACGAAGCCGTGGCCGTCACAGGTAGGGCGTAGATTCGCAGATCGCCGGGCTCAGGCAATCGCGCGCTGTCCAGAGCACCCTCGGCAAAATCGCTGATAAGGAATATTTCCTTCAGGGGATGGGGCCGCTCCGAAAGTGCTTTCATGGCTTCAGCCAGACCGGCGCGAAGCCGTGTGGGACCTTGGCCCGCGGTCCAATCGTCGAGCAACTCCAGGGCCATGGAGGGCGGCATGGCTTCGCCGCCCAGATCGAAGAGCTGCTCTTCGAGTGCGTAGAGGCGAAGTTCATCCCCTGCATCCAAATGATCCAAGACCTCGCGCGCACGAGCCAGCGCCTGTTCGCTGAGTGTACCGGCCTCGCTTTGCAGAGACATGGATCCGCTGCGATCCACAATCAGCGCCACGCTGCGTGGAGCGTCTTCGGGGAATATGGCGGCCAAGCCCCCTTTGAGCGTGGGACGCGCCAAGGCGAAGGCCACTGTGGCCACAAGCAGCATGCGCACGATGAGCAGAAGAATGCGCCGCAGGTTCAGCCGCCTCATCTGCCGCTGATTCAGCTCGCGCAGAAACCGGAGGCTGGGAAAATCCATGCGCAGGGTTTTGCGCCGTTGGAACAAATGGATCAGCAGGGGCACCAAAGTGCCCGCGATCCCGAAAAGCAGTATGCCGTTGAGGAAGCCCATTAGTAGAGAGTCATAACGGAGCGGCGGGCCGACCGCAAGTAACTAGCTGGCCAGAATTAGCTTCTGAAGCGACTGCTCTCCGCCGCCTTGGATGCGTAAGAGGTAAACGCCCGAAGACAGTTCGCTGCCCCGATCGTCCCGACCCCGCCATTCCAGCGCATGTGCGCCTGCGGAGTAGACCTCGTCCACCAGCGAGGCAACCCGGCGGCCGCGCAGGTCGAATACCTCCGCACGCACGCGGCCCGCATGCTCCAGGCTGAAGGGAATGGTCACATGGGGATTGAAGGGATTGGGAAAGGCCGCGCCAAAGAAAGAGTTTTTGTCTTCTTGCGGAAGCGAGGAACCGCCGTTGATCTCCACCTCGCCACTACCCTCGTCCGTGTTTTCATCCACCGGTAGGGAGCCGGGCAAGAGTACCAGGGTTTCACCCGCTCGGAGCATGACTTCGCCACGCTCCATTTCGTACCAGGTGTCCTGGAAGGTCAGACTGGGATCGGGATGCCACTCGCCCGCCAAGGCCAACTCCATAGAGTTTTGGGCCAGTGAGTGTACCAGGACTCCCTTCCGATAATCCTGGCGCAGGTAGGCGCTGCTCTTCTTGAGAACACGCAGCTCGTCCACCACGATCTTGCAACCCTCGCTCACCGCCAGATAGAGATAGTAGTCGTTACGGTTGGACAGAGCCTTGTGGCCCTCGGAGAGTATATATCCGCTCTCGCCTTCGAAGACCGTGCGCGTGGGCAGAGAAACCTTGTCGCTATCACTTCCGCTGTGAGCCCGGAAAGCCTGGTAGAGTTTCACGCCCTCATTCGGCGCCTCCACCACGTGATAGCGCATGCTGAACACCACTTCGCGTCCCGCGGCCGCGGCATCCAGGTTCGCGGAAATCAGGGGATGCCAACCTTCACCGTTCCAGCTCAGCTCAACGCTTCCGTCACCCCATACCGCCGACTCGCCTCCGACCCAACGACCCTGCACCGGCGCGTAAAGACCTTCAACCAGCTTGGAGTGGTCGTAGTGGCGATCCAGCAGCTTCTCGCCCTCGGCTGAGAAGTTGCTTTTCACCTCGCCCAGGTCGTATTCGAATAGCTCGGTCCACTGCAGATGGTTGTGCTCCCAGGGACCGCCGTCGAATCCCAGGTACATGTTTGAGAAGTTTCCAAGCGCCCAACCTGCACGGCGCTCAGTGTCTTCGTTCAGTTCGGCTGTGGCATTGATCAGGCATAGCGCCTCGTCCTGATTCATGCGCCAGGTTTCCATCTGCGCCAAGCCCCCCATGAGATTTCCGAAGGAAGAGTTGGGGAAGTCTTCGAACATGCGGCCGTTGAGCTGGCTGAAATAGTGGTTATTCCCATTGCCGATGATTGGCAGATTGGGATGTCGCTCGCGGATATCATCCAGCAGGCCTTCCCAACCACGTCGCACCCATGTGTGCACGCTGTCGGGATGGTCGGCCACTTTGTCGCCGTTCAGGTCGAAATCGCCATCGAAGCTGCCATCGATCCAAAGGATGCTCTCGATGCATTCGTCCAGGAAGAGCCCATCGAATTCACCCATGCGGGGCAAGACGTTCTTCTCAAGATAGCGATAGGCGTAGTCGCGGTACTGCTGCCCGTTTATCCGAGGGCTGAACTCGGTGAGATTGCACAGGAAAGTCTCGGGCCATGTAGACAGGATATCGCCTGTGGTGCTGCGCATCTTCCAATCGTCATGAATGCGGTCGGAGAAATCGGTAGAGAGCGCGTTCACGTCGCCGTCGTTGCCGCTGAGCAGATCGAAAATCATGAAAAGTTTAATATCGGGGTTCAGTTCTCGAATTTGATGTAGGGAGCGAGATTCGGACAAGACGCGTGGGGAAAGCACCAAAAGATCGTAGCGAGAAAGCTCCTCTTCTTGCCCTTCGATGTCGCGACCGAGATAGACATTGAAGGAAAGCGCGGAAGCCGGCAGGGCATTGGCCAAAATAAGGACGGTAGCGGCAAAAATGCCCGCTCGGCCTACTCGTCCCATCACGTAGGATATTTTCTTGCTGTTACTCATCGACGTGGGTCCTTCCCTGGAGCGGCTCGTCCCTGAGAACGGTGGGGTCTGGGAAGTACTTCATTGCAAAAAGTGACCCCGACACCTTTCGGTGCCGGGGTTCACTCGACCTATGACATCCAGCTAGCGGGCCATGACCAACTTCTGGACTTCATTTTCAAAGGGTGTAGCTATTCTGAGGAAGTAGATACCCGAGGGCAGTGAGTGGCCACGGTCGTCCTGACCGTTCCAGTCGATGTTGTGTTCGCCCGCGGCGAAGACCTGGTCGGCGAGGGTGGCCAGCCTGCGACCCTGCACGTCGAAGACGTCCATCTTCACCGAGGCGGAACTCTCCAAAGCGAAGGGAATGGTGACCTTCGGGTTGAAGGGGTTCGGATAAGCCGCGCCCAACATACCGCGGAAATTGCTCTCGGCGCTACCGTCGTCATCGCCCCAGATATGGTCGGCAAATCCGTCCGGATCCTGCACCATGAAGACGGTTTCACCGGAATTCGCAACGTAGATTCCGCTGTTCTCATAATCGAACCAGGCACCTTCGAACACGGGATCGGAACTGGGCACATAACCAGCGGGGAAATTGTCGAGAACGATTCCACTGCCGCCGAGATCATGCACTAGGTAGCCGCCGTCAAAGAGACGCTGGGCGTAGGAGCCGCCACTGTACGTGACGCGAATTTCGTCGATCACGATAGTGCAGGGAGCAGTGGTGGTCATGTAGAGATACCAGTCGTCCCGAGCAGCCATACTCTTGTTTCCACGAGAGATGAAGTGGCCTTCTTCTCCAGGGAAAAGTATGCGCTGGTCGAACTTGACCTTTTCGCTTCCGTCGCCGCCGTGCCCGCGGAGGGCGCAATCAAGCTTGGTTCCATCAAGAGTTCCCTCTTCCACGCGGTAGCGGAAGGAAAGCATCACACCGGAATTGAGCGTGGTGGGAAGCAGGTCGGCCAAGTAAAGGATCTGCCAACCGTCGGTGGGCACGGTGAGCCTGAGACTCCACTTGCCCGCCAGGGGATCTTCCGGTTCCCACAAAGTGTGATCGCCGGCATAACACCACTCCCACTCCACGGGGGGATAGATGTTGTCTTCGAAGTTGCCACCCTCGAAGTTCCGCAGGAAGCTGCGGCGACCTTCGATGTGCATGTCTTCACGGGGGTCGCCCAGGTCGAAGTCGAAGAGCGGATCCCACTGAAGTTCATTGTGATGATAGGGACCATGATCGTAGCAGACGTTCTGATCGGTCAGCTCGGCCAAGGCCCAGCCCGCGCGACGCTCGGTGCGCTCTTCGGGTTCCGCAATGGAATTCACGATGGAGAAGTCGCAGTTGGTTGTGTAACGCCAGGTCTCCAGCAAGGACAATCCGCCCGTGAGATAACCGTAGGACGAGTTGGGGAAGTCTTCAAGCATGCGTCCGTTAAGGTGCTCGAAAAGATGGTTGCTGCCGTTGCCAACTAAAAGCAGCGCGTCTTCCTGCGCACGGAAACTGTCGATCATGTCACGCCAGCCGTCGCGCACCCAGTTAAGCACGTCGTTGGAATCGTCGGCCAAGCCATCGACGTTGAGATCGATCTCTCCAGTGTGCCCGGACATCCAGAGGATGCTCTCGAAGCAGCAGTCGAGATAGATGCCGTCGTAGTAGACGAGATAGGGCATCACGCGTTCGCCGAAGAATTCGGCGATGTAGTCGCGAGCCACTCGCCCATCCACTTCGGGACAGACGTCAGTGAAATTGACCTGGAAACTCTCGGGCCAGAAGTTGATGTAGTCGCCTGTGGTGCTGACCATCTTCCATTCTTCTTCCACACCCGCCGCATAGTCGAGCGCGAGATCATTCACGCCTTCGGAAATTCCGACCATGAAATCGAGCAGGACAAAGATTTTGATGTCGGGATTCAATTCACGGATCGTTACGATGGCGCCCAGCTCTTCAACCGTTGACGCTGAGATCACGATCTCGTCGTAGCGCGCCAACTCAAGCTCGAGACCGGTTATGTCCGTTCCCAGGAAAAAGTTCGAGCTACCTGCCTGTGCTCCTCCCGCCGCCACCAGCAATACGACGATGCCCAGAGCAACGCCGCCCAAGAGGCCGGAACTACGCCGACGAATGGGATGAAGGTGCGATATCATTGAGTTCTCCTAGTTGTCATCGGGGATGGATGTGAAACACTCAGCCCCGACCTTGCAAGAGCTGATCCCTTTTCAAACCACACCCTGCGGGGTTCTACTCCCTCTCACGGCACTGCGCGGAGGAGCAAGTCATGCTTCGGAAACTAAAGGCTATCCGGAGGAAAGCTCGGCATGAAGGAAAGCCGGTTGGCTGCCGAGTGCCTAGACGCTAGAGTCCTGATACTTCAAAACTTCGACAGGTCTCCACATCCACACCTCGCGGAGAAACCCATGAATCCTCCTCGCCTCGCCAGTTTTTGGACCCTAGATCCAGTGATTTCATATCTGAACCATGGGGGCTTTGGCGCATGCCCCGAAGCGATTCTAGAGGCTAGGTACATGATCCAAAAGGACTTCGAAAGAAACCCTCTGCGATTCATCTTCGAGAGCTTCGAAAAAAAACATGGGGCTGCGAAAGAAAAACTGTCGATTTTTCTAGGTACCGCCTCCGAGCGCTTGGTTTTCACGACCAACGCCACAGAAGGAGTCAACATTGTCTTGAAATCATTGAATCTACGGAAGGGCGATAAACTTCTTTGCACAAATCACGTCTATCCTGGATGCAGGGCCGCGCTCGCGAGAGTGGCCGAAAAAAGTGGTGCGGAAGTTGTCACGGTGGACATCCCCTTTCCAGTTGCCTCGGCGGAGGAGATCACCGAGCGTATTTTGACGCTGGCCGCCACAGGGGCGCGTGTGC
>JACNKJ010000248.1 GCA_014382085.1 bacterium | reverse complement strand
TAACCGGGGGTCGCCACATCGTAGCCCCAACCATGCAGATCCACGCGCGAACCGTAGTTGGTGAAGGATGCGGGATCCAAATTCGAACCCACACTCGCCCCGCACATGATGGCTCCGGAATCACGCTGGCTGCGATCGAAGAACCCTTGATAGACGGGATCGTCCAAATCTTCGCCGCCGTTGCCGGCCGCCTCGCAAACGATCATACCCAGTGCCGCGGCCATTTGAATGGCGTCAAAATTGTCCTGCCAATACTCCATGCATACGTAGCCGATCTGACCTTCGCCTGTGGCGTTCGGACCTGGCGCATGCAGTTCGATGATGATGATGTCACCGGGGTTCAGTTCAAGAGCTGCATTGTAGATGGCTTGAGAGGTCCACTGCTCGGCGATGGATGACCCTCCCACCGCAGTTGCCGGTGCAATGCCGCGAACGCCGTAGCCGTTGTCGTCGCCGCGAACTTCACCGATCACCGCCGTGCCGTGATTGCGCCAGCCGAGGTTGTCGATTTGTCCGCCCAGCTCCACCACCGGCGCAGGCAGATCTTCGTGGGACCAAAGCCATGCACCTTCCACGTCCACCACCTGGACGGTGGCGCCATCGGCACCCGTGCTGTCTTCCACGGCCCATGCATTCACACCTTCGGGAGGTGCATTGAGATAACCCTGCTCGCTGATGAAGTTGGGTGTGTCGCTGCGATCGCCACTTCCTCCGCGACTCATGTCGGGTCCGGCACCGGTGAATGCGTCAAAACCAAGTGCGGCCGGCACGGCCACCGGTTCCAGAAATGCGGTTTCCAGAGCGGGGTCAGCCTTGAGCCTTCGTAGAACTTGAAGAAGCGCTTTGCGATCGCCGATGGCCCCGGACAGGGTGGCATAGCCATTGAGATCGGGCAGGTCTTTCGCGCCACGAGAGAGGGCCATGCTTCGATGCGCTTCGAGTTCATCCCAAGCTTGAGTGAATCGACGCTCCAACGTGTAACCGGGAATCAAACTCGCCAGGCGCGCCTCGAACTCTTGAGCATCCAGGCCTTGGAGTCCGGTCTGCCGCAATTCCAGCCCGGAGCTTTCGGCAAACTTAATCACGATGCGGCCAGTCGGCGCTTGTGTCTCCGTGAAAACGGGATCAAGGTTGGCGGCGAAGGCTGCGGCGCAAAGGCTCAGAGCGAGTAGGATGAGGCGAAGGCGCATGGGGATCCTCCCGATTAAAATCAAATCCTGATGCACAATTATAGCGCAAACGCCCCAAAGGGCGGTAATGAAGCTTACAAACTCACGGCTTTCCTTCGAGTTCAGTAAAAATTCGATTGAGTCCGATTAGTGCCGACAATTTCGGAATATGGATCTTCAGCCTTGGCCTTACTTCAAGAGCACAAGCTTTCGGCTAAGGAGGCGATCCTGGGAGCGAAGTGCTGCGAAATAGATCCCGCTGCTCACTGCTTGGCCCTGATCATCCTGGCCCTTCCATTGGAAGAGATGCGCACCTGCGTCGAGAGAGCCGTTGTGGAGCACTCGAATCCGTCGTCCCTCGATATTGTAGATGCTCAAGTTGGCATGCGCATACTCAGGCAGAGTGAAGCGCAGTTCCGTTGAAGGATTGAATGGATTGGGAACTGGATATGCCAAGTCCAGAACAAGCGGCGCGATGTCATCAGCGACATCCACAAGTTCGGAGACGCTGTTGATCGCTCCCGGTGTTCCATGCTGGATAATGGAGGCAGCCCAAGCCTCCGGCGGAATGTTGTCCGAATCTGGGTGAATCAATTCCAGAGTCGGGCCCATTCCATCGGCTTCCGGTGGCCAAGGAGGATTGCTGGAGTAGATGACGAGGTCCATCAACTCACCCAGGTCATTGAAGAGGCGAACCATGTCCTCCCCACCCAACCCAAAACCGAATTCGCCGGGGAATAGGTAGACATTACCTTCTGAATACAGCTCCAGGAATTCGCTTCGATCTTTCGCCAAAACGGAATGGGCGCCCGCCGGCAGGATGGTGCCCTCCGGAAAAACATAGATGTGCATATCGTCGTCGTCGCGGAATTGCCAATGACTCATGTCCAAGTCTGCACAGGTTGGATTGTGGATTTCCACCCAATCACCCGAGTCGAAATCTTCGGGTGACTTGTAATTGATCTCGTTGATGACCGCCTGCCCGCATTCACCTTGTATGAACTCTGCCACGATAAGACTATCGCCCTGGAGCTCAACGCTAATCTCAGGATCCTCGTTAAGGCCGGCGCCGGACCAGGCATCGAAGACCCAACCGGAATTAGGCAAGGCCTTCATGTTCACCGTCATACCCTCGAAATAGCCACCACTCCAAGCACTATCCACGACTACCGCGGTTAAGGCGATTCGCCCGGCACCTGGAGGTGAAATATCCAGTGAAAGCTCGACACTGTCGGGGAAGGCGAAGTACTCCATGAAATTGGCCCGCGTGAAATCAGGGCGTTCATTGATGAACATGCGAATGGGATTGAGTCGGCTCTGCCAGGAGTTTTCGATTTCCCAATTCTCACGGTGACGGGGGACCTCATCGATAATGGCAGCTTTAACCGAATCCATGACCGTGTGCATAGGGGAAGGCAGGAAGCGGCTGTTGAGTCGATCGCAATAATGGTTCAGGAAGAGTTGCTTGAAATCGCTGTTCTTTAGCAGCTTGTTCAAGATCACCGTGGACCAGTAGGGAGTTCCGTAGGCCCCTTCATCGGGGTTGGTCGCCATATCGATCATGTTGTAAGAAGGAATTCCGCTGCCCGCATAGAGGGAAAGATCCATGTCGAAATAGAGCCATCGCCAGCGCCCGCCCTCTTCATGAGGTCGCCAACGTTTGATGTTGTGATCGGGCCAGTCGGTATTGGCGAGATAAAGCTCGTAGCAATTGTAAATGGCAAAATTTTCAACATCCATCTGCGTCTGCACGTACTCATAGTTGCTGGGAATACTGATGTCGTTGGCTGCGATAAAATCGATCATCGCATCCCAGTGTTGGTTGTCGCCCTCTATGGCAGTCCGCTGATGTTCGAGCAGATCGATAGTGTCCACGCCGAAGTGGCTGGCGGTATAATGCTGATCCTGGCGCTCGCGTAGATTCTGATATCCCCAGTATTCTCCATTGATGAAAACCATAACGGCGCGGCTCGCCATGATTTCAAGATCCTCCCCCGCAGCGAAAGAGTGCGCTAGGATATCGCGAATGTGTGCGTATGGAAAATCGTTGCCGCAGTTTCGCAGAATGAGCCGTTTGTATTCGTTGAAGCCATTTTCGGGGTAGAGCGGATACTCCACATTGGAATTGCCGTAAGCGTCGCGCGCGATGAGGCGTAATGCTTTCTGAGCTTGGGCGCGAGACCAGCCACCGTGAATCTTAGCGCCGCCATTTAGGTGGAAGCCACCGCCGCCCGGCTCGAAGAATTCCCAATGAGCATGCTTCTCCCAATCCTCCCAGAAGTTCGCTCCATAATAGGGCCAATTGGCGTCGGCGCTGTCGCCCATAACATAGATTCCCGTGACCGGATCCCAGAGATCGGGAGGATCCATGGTCAAACAAACTACAGGCAGGTTAATCTGCTCGTCGATAACATAGCTATGCGTCACAATGCGACTTGGCAAGTAGCCGAGGCGGACAGCATGCGCACGCAATGTCGTGGTGTGGCTCAGAGTAACACCCTGGCCACCCTCCTCTTGGACCAACTCGGGAATGGAACCATCATTGGACCAAAAAAGCTGATCGCCTTCCTCCGCCCTGATCTCAACTTGAACAATTCCGCTGTAGAATCCCCTCTCCGGCTCGAACTCAGGAGCAGGAGTGAGGCCCAAATATCCGGTGCTAGTGTTGTGGCGGCACCGGGAGTGGCTTCATCGAAGTAACGAAGGGAGGCTCCCTGGAAACCCACCGAAACATCGACCGTAACCTCTCCCATGTCGAGTTCGGATAGGAGAGAACCAAATTCGTCACATAGGCGAAGAGTTTCTCCAGAGCTCTTCAACTTGAAATTGCAATGCAGCTCAGAACCAATTCGGTTTTTTCCTGAAGCGAAGATGACAAGGTATTCACCTGAGGGAAGCACACGTTCGGGGAATTCCCACTTGCATGGATCGGCAAAATCATCGGAGAGGCGATAGCCTTTCAGATCAATGTCTGACGGACCGGGGTTGTGGATTTCGATCCAGTCTTCAGAATCGCCGTCCATGTCCTGGAGCACTTGAAGATTCGCACTGCTAGCCTCGCTGATAATCGGCGTAGATTGGCCTGGAGCGGCCGCCAAAACGACCAGCGCTAGAAAAGTGATAAATAGCGAGTAAATGGCATAATTATGTCTTTTGATATCCATTTCATTTGATTTTAACACTCAGGATAATAAGTGTAAAGCAAGTCTACTTTAGCAGCATCAATTTGATCGGCGCCGATTTTCTCCCGCCAGATTCGGCCCTAACAAGATAGAGCCCACTGGGGAAGGACTCGGCATTCCAGGTAATCTCATGCCATCCTGCGCGATGAGATCTGGATCGATGCTCATACACGAGTCTTCCATCGACTGAAAATATAGTGAGAACAAAATCTCCGGCTTGGGGCAGGTGAAAGCGAATTGTAGTTCTTGGATTGAATGGATTGGGAAAAGGTCGTGCAAGCCGAAGACCAAGTTTAGAGAAATCACTCGGAGCATCCACTGAAGAAGACACACTGTTCATGGCACCGGAAGTACCGAAATCAAAGATGGCATATGAAAGTAGAAAACGGGGAGGCCTGAGGGCCTCCCCGAGTCATTGCGAAGCTGGACCGAGAGGAAGCCCGCAGGCCTCCACGCTCACTATTTCAACAAGGTCAGCTTCTGCGTCTGAACTTCTTTCGCCGCGCTGAGCTTGGCGAAGTAGACGCCGCTGGGCACTAGGTTTCCACCATCATCCACGCCGTTCCACTGTGCCAGATGCTCGCCTGAGAAAGCGTCGGCATCGATGAGGCTGCGAATCTTCCGGCCCGAGATATCGAAAATCTCCAGACGCACATGCGTGTCTTCCTTGAGGAAGAAGCGCAGTGTAGTCTTCGGGTTGAAAGGATTCGGCCAGTTGGCGTCCAGTCGCGCAATGCGATCGGCGGGCACGATGTCATCCACATTTACAGGATGGCACAGGCTGTAGAAATCCAGATCCAAAACCTGTGGATTACCTACCGCATCGAAGTCGGTGGGATTGAGCCAGAGGTAGCGATCGCCCTCGTCCGGGCATTCGTACTCGGTGTTGACCAAATACTTGTAGGCGATGCCCATGTTGGAATATTCGGGGAAGATTACCGACTTGGTGTAAACCAGGTCGCCTGCGTATCCATCGGGTGCTACGCCATCGTCGAACATTTCGTTGAGCGAGGGGATATCCCAGTTGATCACGTTGGGATCACCCGAGGGAGATCCATTCACGGCCACCGTGTCCTCTGCGGCCGGAGGGATTTCCTCCTCAGCGAAACTTACGCTGAAAACCACTTCAAGGTCTTTCCAGATCGTTGAACAATGATCAAAGTAGGCCAGTGGCATGACGATGGGTCCGAGCTCTCCCCCCACCACATCGAATTCCTCATCGTTGAGGTAGACGTTGCGATCGGTCTGAGTCGAGCATTCGAAAGCTTCCGCCGAAGTGAACTTGAAGTTCACATTCTTGAGGCTGTTCACGGGGAATTGCACTACGGCACCGTAAATGTCATCGCCGATTTCGCCGTCGGGATATCCGTCGTCGCTGAGTGGCGTCACACTGGGGAGATCCCAGGTGAGAGGCAGGACCGAACCGTCTATACCCAGTTCAGCCATCCCCGGTGCTTCAACCGTGAAAATCACGTCGATGGCGTGGGTGGTGAAGTTGTCGGGATTGTGATCTTCCCACCAAATATCCAAGGTCGTCTGACCCGTATCGCAGGTGAGCGTGTAGACATGGTTGTCGATGCCTTCCCACTCGGTGCAGCCGTAGGTGAACTTATAGTTCAACTCCACGCTGGGAAGCGGATCGCCGGTGCCATAATCCATACAGAAAACAAACTGGCCCGTATAGGTGCTGTCACCGGCCGTCACGTCACCATTTGTGCCGTCATCATAAAGCAGGTCGTCGCAGGTCGGATCCCAGGTGAAAGGCGCAAGGCTACCTTCCACCGCAACGTCCTGGGCATCGCCCGGTTCTTCCAGGAGCCTGAACTTCATGTTGGCCTGAATGGTCAGCTCGGCCAGGCAGAACATCCACTCTGTCGTTGCAACGACGTTGCCATTGAGATCGGCAACGTTGTTCGCGGAGACGAGGTAGTCTTCGCCGAAGCCCGCATCCGCATCGAGCTGAAGATGGATAATCGCGGGATCGGCCTGCTGAACCGCAGCTGTAATGGTCTGGCTTCCACTGAACTCCCAGTTTGATGTGTTCTCGGCGCTGGTCTGTTCGACAGGTTCATCGAAGGTCGCTTCGATCACGGAGATGTCGCTCTCGAGGACGCAGACCTTGATGAGACTCGGGGGAATCAGGTCGGCCAGCTGATCGGGCACACCATCGCCATCCAGGTCGTACTCGACCAACACGGGACCATCGAGAGTGCTTGAATCACCGTCGGTACCGCCCACGACGTCGTCGCCGCCGAGCTCGTCACCGCTGAATCCGCCCAGTCCGCCTGCGGGAATCACGGGACCGGTCATGGCCGCCCAGCCGACGCTGGCCGCGACCATAACGCTTCCGTTTGGCTCCAATCCAATAAGGGCCCAAGGAATGGCGATCTCAGTCAAACCGACTCCGGGACCGCCATCGTGATTCTGGTCATGCACGGCGATAGCCGCGAGGCCAAGCAGACTGGATGTGGTGCCGTCCACGGCACTGATGGAGCGAATGTCCGTGGGGATGGCTCCATCGCCCCATTCCATGTTGTAATGTCCGCCCACGAAATCGGGATCGAAGAAGGGTTGGGTCACGAAACCCTGAAAATAGTCGGCGTTTTCCTGCCCCGTGCTCAGGCTACTCGAGTCGATGTAGATGAGCATGGAATTGCCCCAGGCGTTTCCGCGAACTCCAACATAGAGATTAACGGCGTCCCAGGTCACCAGGATGGATCTCACGTTGCCGTACTCGGCCCATCCGGGGTTGGTGTTGCTGGCGACAGTCTCATTGGCTAGGTCCCATTCGCCGGCACCCCAGGTGCCGTCCACCGTGATGGTGTTGTAGGGCGAGGCAAGTGCGGGCAAAGCCATGGAGAGAAGTGCGACGGCAAACATGGCGGCTAGGCGCTTCATGATTCCTCCGTTTTGGAAAAAGGGGTTCCGCCCCATGCCGGAACCCCTTGATTCTGATACCTGGGGCATTGTCGCCCACAAATTGAAAACCTAGAACTGCGCCTTGACCTTGGAGAAGCTGGTCGACTCGGTGGCGACGGACTCATCGAAGGTCAGGGTGTTGGTTCCGAACTCGTAGGTGAAGACACCAGTGGTGGCTACGGCCAGATCAAGGATGAAGTTGTCACCCGTGTTCTGATCCCAATTACCGTTCAAGGTCACTTTGCCTTCGTGATGTCCGGCAGGCAGCGTGGCATCGAGAACGAAAAGGTCGGTTCCGGCGATCTGGACCATCTGACCGGCGGGAACGGCGGGGTCCCCCCCACTTTCGCCCCGCACGCTGGGGGAGGTGCCCGCAAAGGAAAGGGCCCGGGGGGGGCGCGCCACATCAAAAAAACAGGCCGCCCCCCTTTAGCCCGCGGTGGCCGGAGAAAGGACAACCCGACCCCCACCCCGC
>JACNKJ010000244.1 GCA_014382085.1 bacterium | reverse complement strand
CTGACGGTAACCCCATCGAGGGTCCCGTTGTCGCGGGTGATCGAAATCGCCGGGTCCGTGTCTCCTAGGATCGTGGTCGACGCCGCCCCGGGGGGTGCCATGAGATTGAGGTTGCTTGGTAAGGTGAGGCTGCCGGGGTAGCTGCCCGCCGCAACATTTACGGTGCTGCCGGTCACCAGGTCGATGCCTTCCTGTATCTGGCTGCCTGCCCCCGCGTGTGGGCTATTATCGTCTACATAGAGTGTGGAGAAGTCGCCCGTGAAGCCAGGCAGATCGTTCGTGCCTCCTCCGAGCCAGGGAGAGTAGTCCACGTTCCCCGCGACGGTCGCTCCGGTTGCAGGACCGCCGGCATCGCTCCAGTAGTTCCCGGACGCATCTAGAAGGCTGGCATCCACGTTGTCGATGCCCGCTGGGCCAGCGAAGCTGTTGTCGGAGATCGTCGTGGTCGCCGCTTCATCGCTCACCAGCACATCAAGATCGTGCCCGCTGAAGTAGTTCCCCGAGACCTCGATGCCGTTGGACGGCAGTGGGCTGGAAAGGCTGAGGCCGATCTTCTGGGCCTGCTCGCCTAAGCCGTTATTGGTGATGTCGTTGCCAAGGAGCTTGAACGCGAAAGTGGCTCCGCCGGCGATCGCGTCTCCATCGGCATAGACGCCTCCCTCAGCATCGCCGTTGTTCCCCTGGGCATTGAAGGTGTAGAGATTGTTGTGATTGATCGTATTGCCCTGGATGATATTCTCACCCACGTGCCAGAGCATGACCCCGGCGTTCCAGTTGTCGTAAACATTGTTGCCGGTGAAGGTGTTGCCTAGGCCGCCGATGCTCAGCAGGCCGTTGTTGCCGTTGCCATGGGACACGTTGTCATAGACGTCCGTGTCGGTGCAGCCTGTCGCGCCCGTATAGGAACTCGCGGCAAGATAGAGACCCGCCTGAAGGTTGTTATGGCTGACGTTGTCGTGGATGTCGCCATTGGCACCATCCTCGAAACGAAGGCCCCGGTCGTTTTCGTACAGTGTGCAGTGGCCGACTTCGCTCACTCCGGAATTCTGGAGGCGCAGGGCTCCGCCGCTGGTCGCGTAGGTGCTGTAGAATACAACAAAGTCACCTGCGCTTGCTGTTTCCGGATCCGGAAGATTGCTGCCATCCCAGCCGTTGTGATAGAGAGTGCAGTGCAGCACGTTCACGTTGCCGGCCGTGGAGCGTATGCCGTAATCGCCGTGACGAATGGTCATGCTCTGGATCGTCACAGTCTTTCCTGAGGCATCGATCGAAAATACGTTGGCGGCACCGGTCTGGGTCGCGGCTGCCTCGACGATTACGCCGGCTTCGCTTTCACCTGTGATTGTCAAGCCGTCGGCAACCGAAATTGATTCAGTGTAAGTACCCTCCGCGACCTCGATCTCATCGCCAGTGCCGGCCAGGTTGACAGCTTCCTGGATCCAGGTCGTGTGGTCGTTGCCGACATTCCAGTCCCACTTGAGGTACCAGATGTTGCCGTGCCCTTCCTGGCCGGGCAGGTCCCGCTCGGAGGTGTAGAGCAGGTAGCTATCGCCGTTGTGATCGGTCATGCCGATTGGCCACATGTCCACCCAGGTGTTGCCGCCCCAGCGGCCCGTCGTCACGTACTTGGACGGGTTGTCGAAAACCGTGGCGAGGGTCGAGCCGGACCAGGCGATATTGTACTGCCTGCCTCCGCCATCGCCGTTCCATGGCGCCTGGACGAAGACGTAGTCGCTGCCGACCTTGAAGAGGGTCGGATCCCAGCCGTCGGAGCTGGTCGAGGCGATCATGGACCAGGTGTCCGTGCCGGGGTTGTACTCGAAGATCTGGTTCTCGCGGGGCGCGGGGCTTTTCAGGACGGCCATGTAGAGGTTTCCGCCGTCCTGGAAGAAGTGGGCGAGTCCGCCCGCCGAGCCTACGGCGACCTCGCCGCTCCATCCGCCGGTCTTGGGAGTGGCGGAATGGCTCGTGTAGAAGTCGTCCCCCCTGCGCACCAGGTAGAAGATCTCGCCTCCGAAGGCGGTCTCGTCATGGTGGGCCGATCCGCTGGACAGGCCGGTGGCGATCGAGCTCACCTGCGTCCAGCTGCTGCCGTCGGGGCTGTACCATCCGTGCAGATCCGTGCTTCCGCCCACGAGTGCAGTGAAAGTCCAGATCTCCCCTCCGAAGTAGGCGGCGCCCGTCTCGCCGAGATAGCTGTCGCCGCTCGACGTGACCTGGGTGGCGGCCGCAGCAGCCAATCCAGGTACGCTGCCTGAACGTTTGTAGTAGAGGTCGTAGTCGTTGACGTCCGGATCGCCGTTCTGGTACCAACCGGTTTCGGTGGTGGACCGGCCGTAGAACATCCAGTAGTCCGTACCGTCGTAGACAATCGATTGGCCGCGCTCGTAGTAGTCGCTGCCGGTGAGCTGGACTGGCTGGGTCACCTCGATGACGGCCGCCTGCGAGAACGCGGCGATCGTCGTGAGGAACAGGCCGAGAGCCAGAACTTTAATCATGGATTTCATACTCGCCTCCAGGTTGTCCCATCCAACATTCTTGCCCGCATTGTATCACTATCAAGGTATTGAAATCAAGGTAGCCGGCAAACTAACACAAAATATCCTCGGGAATTGCGTGCATGTAGTCAAATGGCGGAGAGTCCCGATAATTCAAGGTATAACGGCAATAAATAGTGCTCATGGGGGAGTGTGTACCGTCATCTATGAGAAGTCGATGGCTTGTAGGGACAGCTTCTGATGTTTGATATAAATGTCAATAAGCCGGTAGTGGCATAGGTGATAGGTTTGTTTAATGTGCCCGCATTATCCGTGTAGATATAGTTGTAATTAAGGTTCTGCTGTGCTATAAACGGCTCGATATAGGTTCGCTGGGCCTAATAGTCCGATCCTCTCGAACATGGATGGGTGATTCCGGAGACGGTCGTGGGTCTATGTGCGGACTTCTTAACCACACCTTTCAAAAGAACCCACTCAACAACAGGGAGGTGCTGCGTGAGGATCTGTAACCGAAGCCTGCTTTTTGCCTCGATCCTTTTGACTGGGCTGGCCTTCGGATCCACCAGTGAAACCATCATCACGCACTTCGAGGGATTCGGCTATGAGGAAGGGGGGATCGAGTACTCCGCTCCAGGCGACATCGTTCACTACATCGCTCGAATCACGAGTATTGAATTTCCCCAGCCGGACTTCCCATATTACCCAGAAACCTACGAATACACCTTGGTCGTTACGGGGCTTGTCTCCAACGGCGAAATGGTGAACGGCAACGAGACGATGATCATTTACAACCTGGGTGAACTGGCCATCTACGAGGATGATTCCACAGCCTCAAGTTGGGACGAATACCCGGGATTCCCAGACCCCCCACCGTCTTTCACCGACGGATCGCTGTGGCTCTGGGGAGAGTTCACCGATTTCATCATGTTGATATATTGGGACTATGGGATCGGTGCTTTCGAAGGGCACGTGAATCTCAGTGGAGGTTCGGCTATGCCATGGTTCTCGGAGCCAGGGTATACTTTCGGAGGGGAACTGTTCCCTCCGCACATACCGAACCTTCCCGATGGTTACGACTTCTCCTTGGACGGCAAGCTGCTGGTCGAGGAGCCCGTTGCTACGTTTAAAAGCTCTTGGTCCTCAGTGAAGGCCATCTACTAACTCGATAGGGAGGAGATGAGACGTGAAAAAACTAGGTTTCATCAGCATTCTCCTCGTGTTGTTGCCCCTGGCAAGTCAGGCGGAGGATTGTGTATTCAACCTCATGGCCCAAGGCTGGGGTTTCAATGACGGGGAAGAGATTGGTGATCACTGGGGTGTGGTTGGCTTACTTGAGCCCATTCAGCCGGAGAATCCGCCGATCGATTTCGACTTCGTTGCGAACGAAGTTTCATTCGCCATCCTTGACATGGAGATTGACAGCGTCACCGGAACCGACATTGCCATCTTCGAGTTGGGGGGGGGGAGTGTGGGCATCTATGAGGATCCATCTTTCAATTTCGATCCTGGAAGCGATCCGTTTGACGGGATTATCTCTGCCACCGATGGGTCCTTGGCCCTAGGTGGAGAAGGCCTTCATGCGACGCTCATCATTAATAACATTTTGGAGATCGGAACAATCCTAGGCGAGTTCGATTGGAGTGACGGCACCTACCTGGATGATATCGAAGCGCTTGGTCCGCTACTCTGGTCCTTCAACTTCGGGATCAGCTTTTCCAGCAATGTCAATGTTCCGACGGGCTACCATAGCCTTTGGGTAGGACGCTTCTATTCCATGTGCCCGACTGCTTCAGAGCCAAGCACCTGGACGGAGTTGAAGAATCTGTACTAGTTGAGTAACGATAACCGGTTGCGAAAACGGCGCCTTGCGGCGCCGTTTTCGTTTGGGTAATGGATGCAGGTTCTCTAACGGAGCAGAACCGTCTTGATGGATTCCTGGCCACCGCCGTGGAGGAGCCGTACCAGGTAGACTCCGCTCGGCAATTGCTTGCCGCGTTCATTTCGGCCATTCCAGTTGAACTCGTGAGATCCAGCATCCAGTTTTCCCTCGAAGAGGATCCTGACCCTTCTTCCACTTGGGTCAAAAACTTCCAGGCGCAGATTTCCCGGTGTCTCGAGAGCCAGGTCTATCCGTGTCCAGGGATTGAAGGGATTGGGATGATTGGGCAATAGCCGCGCCGCGGTGGGGGAGGCTTCATCGACCGTAGTGTATATATCGTCGACGATGATCGAATCCTCAAGGCTCGTGGAGAAGTCGAGGAATTCATTGAGCGGACCCCGGATATCAGCTTCTAAAAAATCGAGAGCGGAGGAGCCGAGGTTTAGCCCGGTAAAGCGACAGATGGCTACGACTCCAGGCGCGTTGCTCTCCCCGCCGAGCAAAGCTCCCGCGAAATGGACTGTGCCATTGGGATCGGGCATGTCGGCGGTGTAGTCGTAGAAATAGTGGGCATGTTCCGACTCCGTGAACCAACTGCCGGGGACAATCTCAAGTAGCTCGACCACAACGGGATCGAACTCGACGATAACTTCGACGCCTTTGACATCCTCGAATCCCGGATAGAGAACGATTGGCACATCCACGGTTGCGGAGATCCCAACAGTTGATACCGGCGGCGAAAAGAAGATCTGGGACTTCAGCTCACTCAAGAGGCCCGAGGTCGACTGCCAGACTTTGCCATCTGACATGTTCTGGAGGAAGGCGCAGAGCCTGATTCCCTCGAGATTCCAGGATGGATCCATTGGGCAGGAGATCTCGTATTCGGTGAAGCCAAGGCCCGTGCTGAAGGAAAGACCTTCCACCGATGGGACCATCGCCCTGAAGGCCTGGTTGTGGATTTCCAAACCGTTTCCGCCGTCATACTCGATCCCATCTTCCGTTATGGCGAGACGAAGACGATAATCTCCTGTGGGATTCAGGGGGTTGACCTCATTAATGCGAACGATAGCGGTTTGGCTGTCCGCATCCCAAATCATATGCAGATTCAGGGGACTGCGGATAGCCCGGGCCCCGAGGAATAGATCTTCGTAGGTGCTCACGTGGAAGCGTGCATCGAGAGTGCCATCCACCCAGAAGTGAGGAACGAAATCAACACCGTATTCATCTAACAGAGAATCTGATTGCTCCTGGTTGGCTAGGTACATAATGTCGGCTCCCGGCCACCATGTGTGGAGCCGGACGAGCGAGAGTTCGCCGGGATGCCCGTTGTATGTTTCATCGAGAATCAAGTCGGCGGGAAGAGAGGGGCCCGACCCCGCGTTTGTGTGCAGCCACCCGAGAGGAACCCGTCTTTCAGTGTAGGTGTCCACATGGCTTGTAGCGAGATCGTTGGGTGGATACTCATCATCCGTAAGATAGGTTCTTGCCTCTAACTTGTAGTAGTTGCCGGCATTCAAATCTAAACTGACGAACGCTAGGGTGTCGGTTTCGGCTGGCTCCAGACTGATCGCGAGCAGTTCTGAGTAGATGAGAGTTCCAGATTCGAAGACTTCCATGCTGACATCGATGCTGAAGGCCTCGCCGCCAAGATTGCTGATGACGGCCCGAGGGACTATGGTGTCGCCGTCTTCGAACTGTTCCTGGTTCGGAGTGATTTCCAAAGCCGCTGCATCAAGCTGGTCGGGGAAATAGACTCGGACATCGTCGATGAACCATGTGTCCGCCCATTCTCCATAATAGCGAATGGCCAAGTAGACCTGTGACTCGCCTACATAGTCGCTGAGATCCACAAATGTCGGGTTCCCGTCGAAGCCGGGAATCGAATGATTCTCCGGTGTCCAATCTTCCAGAATTGTAAACGCAGCCGGGTCGCTGGGATCCGTTGTGCTGATGGCGATATAGTGATGGGATCCGAATCCCGACCAATATTGTTGATCCTCGTAGAACTCAAGGTAGACTCGGCTTCGATCGGTGAAATCCATTGCCGGCGTTACCAGCCACTCGTCAAGCGCGATCCCTTGCGGGCCGTAGTGAACCGAGGCCGAGTACTGTTCGGAGTGGCTTTTTAGCTCCGTGCGATCCCAGGTGTTCGCCGGATCGCTAATGATCCTCGACCATCCGGCTGGCAGCCAAGCATCCTCGAAATCCTCGAGTAAGATATCGTTGGGCCGTTCCTCAGCGGGTTCAGACATACGCTTCTCAATAAACGAGTCGAAATGAACATGGGCGAGGGATGGGAATGCCGCTAGGGTGACGGCCAGGAAAATTGCAGCGCGAGCGCGTTTGCTCGGGTAGCCGCTCATGGCTCATCCTTGCTGTTTGAGGACCAACTAATTCTGATTTGCGCCCCATCCAAAAATCGCCGCAATTATAGCCGCTTGAGGATGCTAAATCAATGGGCTGACAAAAATATAACCCCGGTTCGGGGCCGAACCGGGGTTGGATAAATTAAGCTAGTACCCGTTATATGGATGGTAAATCCTTGAAGTCGAAGCGATAGCCTTCGGGGAAGAACTCGCCTGAAGATGGATCAAGAAGGTACTTACCCTTCCAGTCGCCATCGGCGATGCGCCGGAGCAATTCCAGGAAACGGTCCACTTCCTCTTCGGTATTATGGATGCCGATGCTCACGCGTGTAGCGCCGGGCACCTCGCTGCGGTCGCCACGATGAATGGCACTCTCGAAGGCCGCCTCCTGTTCGGGCGTCACGTTGAGCATGTGCTTGATCAAGGGGTGGGCGCAGAAGCATCCGTTGCGCACTGAGATGCCGCCCTCATAGCTGAGGATGGCCGCCACCAGCGCGTGATGCAATCCAGCAACCGTGAAGGTGACCACGCCTAGACGATTCTCAAGATCGTTGGGATCGTTCTTTCCGAAGATTCCAACCTTGGGGATCTCAAGCATGCCCTCGAGCAACCGCTTGGTGAGCTTCGCTTCGTGGGCCTCGATGGCATCCATTCCCACGCGTTCCATGATCTCGATGGCCTTGGCTAGAGCCAGCATCCCCAGGATATTCGGGGTGCCGGCTTCCTGCTTGTCCGGTGGATCGGCCCAGATCACGTGATCGAGCCCCACCGAGTAAACGGTGCCACCGCCCTGCAGATAGGGTGCGGCGTCGGCGAAGTGCTGGAAGTCGCCCACCACGGCGCCTTCGCCGTAGGGCGAGTTCATCTTGTGCGCGCTGAAGACCAGGTAGTCGATGTGGCAGGGGTCGTCGGATTCACAGAGGTTCACTTTCCGATGAGGAACCAGTTGGGCGCCATCCACGGCGATTTTCGCGCCGTGTTTGTGAGCCATTTCGGCGATGTCGTGAATGGGTGTCACATTACCCAGCACATTGCTGGCCCCGGTGATGGCCACCACTTTCACCGCACCCGCGTGTTCGACCAGCTTGTTCTCCAACCAGTCCAGATCCAGGTCGCCTTCTTTGTCCGCAGGAATGTGCTCCACCCGCGCCTTGCCCCGCCAGGGTAGGTCGTTGCTGTGATGCTCCATGATGGAACTGAGCACCACGTCATTGTCAGGATCCAGGTTCATGG
>JACNKJ010000138.1 GCA_014382085.1 bacterium | reverse complement strand
TACGTGCGGCTTTGTCCTCTCAAACTTCTTCTTCGCCATGGCGAGTCGACCTCCTGTTAGGTCTCTTTTGTTTACTGGGCCGTTATAAAGCGGCTAGCGATACTCGATGGAACTTTCTCAAAATGTGAGAACTGCATCGAGAATGTTGCCCGCCCCTGCGTGAGCGAGCGAAGTTTCGTCATGTATCCGAACATCTCCGAAAGAGGCACCTTCGCTTCAACAATCTGGGCGTCAGCCCGGGGAGCCATTCCTCCCACCTTGCCTCGGCGGGCGTTCAGATCCCCGATTACCTCCCCGGTAAAATCTCCGGGCGTCACCACTTCCACGCTCATCACCGGCTCGAGAATCATCGGCACGGCGCTCCTGGCTGCTTCGCGAAAGGCCAAGGCCCCCGCGGCGTGGAAGGCTTGCTCAGAGGAGTCGACCTCGTGGTGGATGGCCGCCAGGAGCTCCACCTTCAGGTCAGTCATCTCGTATCCGGCGATGACTCCGGAGGCCGTTGCCTCCCTGACCCCTCTTTCCACCGCGGCAACGTATTCCTTCGGAATCGCGTCGCCGTCGAGCCGGTTCTCGAACAGGATCCCGTCGCCAATCTTGGCGGGCTCCACGGCCAGGGTTACTTGGGCGAACATTCCCTGGCTTCCGGCAGTGCGCTCGAAGCGCAATTCTTTTTCCGCCCTCTTGGTCACCGACTCGCGGTAGACCACCTGCGGCTTTCCAACGTTCGCTCCGACCTTGAACTCCCGGAGCATTCGGTCCAGAAGGATCTCCAGATGCAGTTCGCCCATCCCGGAGATCAGGGTCTGGCCCGTGTCCTTATCGACGCGAACCTTGAAGGTCGGATCCTCTTCGGCGAGCCGCCTAAGCGAGTCGTCGAGCTTTTCCTGGTCAGCCTTGGTCTTCGGCTCGATCGCGATGTCGATGACCGGCTCGGGAAACTCCATCTGCTCCAGCAACATGGGCTTCTTGGGGTCCGTGAGCGTGTCGCCCGTTCGGACTTCCTTGAGCCCCACCACTGCGGCGATGTCTCCCGCCAGGATCCGGTCCACCTCTTCACGCTTGTTGGCGTGCATTCGGAGGAGCCGGCCCATCCTCTCCTTGCGGCCCGTGGCGACGTTCAAAACCTGCGCCCCGGCGTCCAGTTGACCGCTGTAGACCCTGATGTAAGCCAGTTTCCCGGCGAACGGATCGTTGGCGATCTTGAAGAGGAGAGCGGCGAAAGGCTCCTCAATCGAGGCCTTCCGGCTCACCATCTCCTCCCGGCCGGGCAATTGCCCCTCAACCGCCGGAAGGTCCAGAGGGCTGGGAAGGAATCTCACGATTCCGTCCAGCAGGGGCTGGATCCCCTTGTTTCCCAGTGCCGATCCGCAGAAGACGGGGATGATTTTAACCCCCAGAGTTCCTTTTCGGATGGCCCCTCGCAGCAACTCACTGTCGAGTTCGCCGCCGTCGAGATAGGCCTCGGCCACTTCATCGTCGAGGTCGGCCAAAACCTCGATGAGTCGGGTGCGGGCTTCTTCAGCCCCCTTCTCCAACTCGGCGGGGATGCTTTCGGTCCGGAAAGTGGCTCCGAGAACAGCCTCGTCAAAAATCAGTGCTTTCATTTCCACGAGGTCGATGACCCCCCGGAAAGTGTCCTCGCTTCCAATGGGAAGCTGGACTGCGACGCCGTTGGCTCCAAGACGCTCCCGGATCGCTGTGAGCACGGCGTCGAAATCGGCGCCAATCCGGTCCATCTTGTTGACGAAGGCCATTCGTGGGACCTTGTAGCGATCGGCCTGTCTCCAGACTGTCTCGCTCTGAGGTTCCACGCCGCCTACGGCGCAGAAGACGGCCACCATGCCGTCGAGGACCCGCAGGGATCTTTCCACTTCCATCGTAAAATCGACGTGCCCGGGGGTGTCGATGATGTTGATACGATGGTCGAGCCATTCGCAGCTCGTGGCGGCGGAGGTGATGGTTATCCCCCGCTCCTTTTCCTGCTCCATCCAGTCCATGGTTGCGGCCCCGTCATGGACCTCTCCCATTCGATGGATGATTCCGGCGTAGTAAAGAATCCTCTCGGTGGTCGCCGTCTTATTGACAACGATATGAGCAGCGATGCCGATGTTACGTATTCGATCGATGGACTCTTGCTTAGCCATGGTCCTAAAAAAACCCCTCCTGAAACCCTCGGTACGCACGCAGTTCTGCCGTCAAGGGTCTCAGGAGGGGTTTCCCTATCGGGACCTTTTCCAGCAGGTATCGTCCTCCGGCGGTTCGGCCCGCGATACTTAGGGCCTCGTCATCCGCCGCCAGCGGCTATGTGAGGGTCGTCCTTTCCTCGAGGACTAGAAACGGAAGTGAGCGAAGGCCTTATTGGCCTCGGCCATACGGTGCGTCTCTTCACGCTTCTTAATGGCGGATCCTTCCTTGCGGTAGGCCGCCAAAAGCTCACCCGACAGACGCTCGGCCATGGTGTGGTCCGGGCGGGAGCGGGAATAGGTGAGTAGCCAGCGCATGGCCAGGGCGGTTTTGCGTCCCGGGCGAACTTCGATGGGCACCTGGTAGTTGGCGCCACCGACGCGCTTGGTTGTCACCTCTAGATTCGGCTTAACGTTGCTGATGGCCGCGATGAAAACTTCGAGACCCTTCTTGCCGGACTTCTCTTCGATGAGATCCATCGCCTTGTAGAAGATGTTCTCCGAAGTACTCTTTTTGCCGCCCTGCATCATATTATTGATGAACTGGGACACCAGAGCATTGTGGAGCCGGGGGTCGGGAGTCGGTTCGTTCTTTTTGCGATATCCTCTGCGAGCCATCGTATTCCTCTGTTAGCGGTTTCCCGCAGCCCTACTTCTTGGGCCTTTTGGTTCCGTACTTGGAGCGACGCTGTCCGCGCCCGTCCACGCCGCTTGTATCCAGGGCGCCACGCACAATATGGTAGCGCACGCCGGGGAGATCCTTCACTCGGCCGCCACGAACCAGGACAATGGAATGCTCCTGGAGGTTATGTCCCTCACCGGGGATATAGGCCGTTACCTCGATGCCGTTGGTCAGGCGCACGCGCGCGACCTTCCGCAGCGCGGAGTTCGGCTTCTTGGGCGTCGTCGTGTAGACCCGGGTGCAGACGCCGCGTCGCTGCGGATTGCTCTGCAGGGCAGGCGACTTGCTTTTCTTCTTAATGACCTTGCGGCCATTCCGGATCAACTGGTTCAGGGTCGGCAATCCAACTCTCCTTGAGACCGCGCACCGCGCCTATGGGCTTTTTAGCCCTGATACAATGCCTTGCCGTGTAAGTAGTTAACGCAAGGGGGGCGAGATACGGCGCACAAAGAACCGAATCTATACGATAGCCCCTTATTTGTCAACCCGTTAGCCGGGAAAACTGTGAACTGGGAACTAAGGACTAAGGACTGGGAACTAAGGACTGAGAACGAAAAGCAGCGAAATCCCGATTTCAGTTCCCAGTCCCAGTTCTAGTTCCAGTTCTCAGTTCCAGTTCTCAGTTCCAGTTCTCAGTTCATCTAAGTCGTTGGCGCCTCGATCTCACCCTCATCCGTTTCCGTACCAGGGAAGACCTTGTTGTCGCCCAAAACGCTGGTGGCGCTCATTTCCTGCCCCAGCCTGACAACTCCGCCACCGGCGGCCGCAGCTTCTTCTTCCGCAGCAGCTTCCGCAGCCTTGCGTTCGGCGATCTCCTGCTCCAGCTCGTTGAGCTCAGTCTGAGAGACCGTCACATTGCGGAATTCCTTGCGACCCGTACCCGCTGGGATGAGCCGTCCAACGATCACATTTTCTTTTAGGCCCTGCAGGGAATCGACTTTACTGTTGATAGCCGCCTCGGTGAGCACCCGGGTGGTCTCCTGGAAGCTCGCCGCCGAGAAGAAGCTCTCAGTGGTCAGGCTCGCCTTCGTAATCCCAAGCAACAGTGGACGATAGGTTGCCATCTGCCCGCCCTCGCCGGCGATCCGCTCGTTCTCGTCCTGGAACTCCGCCCGGGCGACCTGATCGTTCTCGAGGAAGCGAGTATCGCCCGCATCCTCCACCTGCACCTTCCTAAGCATCTGCCTGACAATAACTTCAATGTGCTTATCGTTGATGCCCACACCCTGGAGACGGTAGACCTCCTGGATTTCGTTGACAAGGTAGCTCTGAGCCGCCTGGACACCGCGGATGAGCAGAATGTCGAAGGGATTCACAGGACCGTCCGTCAGACGGTCGCCCGCAGTTACCTCGTCACCGTCATGGACCAGCAGGTGCTTGCCCTGAGGAATAAGGTATTCGGCCTGACTCTCCTCGTCACGCTTCACCAGCACCTTGCGCATGCCGCGCGTGACGCCGCCGATGTCAACAACACCGTCGATGGCCGTAACCACTGCGGAGTCCTTGGGTTTACGCACTTCGAAGAGGTCCACCACTCGCGGCAGACCACCGGTGATATCACCCGTGTGGCCGATGGACTTGGGCACCTGAACCAAGGAAGTACCGGCGGTGATTTCCTCGTTGTCTTCCACCCGAAGAATGGCTCCCGTGGGTAGATAGAACTTCTCTAGAACCCTGCCGTCAGGATTGAGAATCTTGATTTCGGGGTAAAGGTCCTTCTGAAGGTCTTCGGAAATGACCCTCTGCATGCGTCCCTTTTCGTCCGTCTCCGACTTCAAGGTGCGACCCAGCTCGATATCCACGAACTGAACCTCGCCCTTCTTGGTGGCGATCATGGGATCCGCATAGGGGTCCCAGCTGAAGAGGGCCTGATCCTGCTTGACCTGCTGGCCGGTCTTCACCGCCAACACGGCGCCGTAGGGCGCACTGTAGCGGGCGCGGATGCGCTCCTTCTTACCCTCTACCACCTTGACGAGCATCTCGCCCTTGTGTCCGATGACCACGGAAGTCTTGTCGGCCCGCTTCACGGTGCGAACGTTCAGGAACTCAACTTCGGCATCACAAGGAGAAATCTTATCGGTAATCTCGGCGATGCGCCCCGCGATTCCACCCACGTGGAAGGTTCGCAGAGTCAGCTGCGTACCCGGCTCACCGATGGACTGCGCGGCAACCACGCCCACAGCCTCGCCAATGTCCACGAGCCGGCCCGAGGCAAGGTCGCGTCCATAGCAGGCACGGCAGACGCCGCGACGGGTCTCGCAGGTGAGCACTGAACGGATCTTTACGGAATCGATGCCGGCTTCCTCGATCTGAGCTGAAAGCGTTTCCTCGAGCAAGGTTCCGGCCTCGATAAGCAGATCACCGGTGAGAGGATCGTAGACGTCCTCCACCAGGGTGCGGCCTTCGATGCGGTCACTCAGGGGCTCGATGACTTCCTCGCCCTCCTTGAGAGCCGAAGTTTCCAGACCGCGGATGGTGCCGCAATCCTCTTCCGTGATGATCACATCCTGGGCAACGTCCACCAGGCGGCGAGTGAGGTATCCGGCGTCGGCGGTTTTCAGCGCCGTATCCGCCAGTCCCTTACGCGCTCCGTGAGTGGAGATGAAGTACTGCAACACCGAGAGGCCCTCGCGGAAATTGTTCTTAATGGGCTGCTCGATGATTTCACCGATCTGACCGGTCATCTTCTTCTGGGGCTTGGCCATGAGACCACGCATGCCGGCGAGCTGACTGATCTGATCGCGACTACCTCGCGAACCGGAGTGCGCCATCATGAAGACGGGATTGAAGCCCTGACGGTCTTCCTCCATCTCGCGCATCATGGCGTCGGCCACGTCTTCACGTGCATGCGTCCAGCGGTCGATGATGCGATTGTAACGCTCGCCATCGGAGATCTTCTTGCTGTCGAAGTCCTTCTGGATCTGATCCACCTCGGCCTGAGTGCGGTCGAGGATCTCCTGCTTCTCCGGCGGAATGATGAGGTCGTCGATACCGATGGTCACCCCCGCCAATGTGGCGTAGCGGAAGCCCAGATCCTTGAGGTCGTCCAAGAAGACGACGATCTCATCGCCGTCCAATTCCTTGAAGGCGAAGGAAACCAGCTGGTCGAGAGCTTTGCGGTTCATGACCTTGTTGAAGAAGCCCAACTTGAGGGGCACGTGTTCGTTGAAGATCACGCGGCCGGGAGTCGTTTCGATCCACTCACCTTCATGCTTCAATTGCACAAGACTATGGAGACTCACAACACCGTGGTCCAAGCCGCGTAGCACTTCCTTGCGACTGCCGAAGTGCATGCCCTCGCCTTTGTCTCCATGTTTTTCCTTGGTCAGGTAGTAGGAGCCAAGCACCATGTCCTGGTGAGGCGAAGCCACGGGCTTTCCGCTGCTGGGCAGCAGGATGTTGTTGGCCGAGAGCATGAGAATGCGGCATTCCAGCTGCGCCTCGAAGCTCAAGGGTACGTGCACGGCCATCTGGTCACCGTCGAAGTCGGCGTTGAATGCCTGGCAAACCAGCGGGTGAATGCGAATGGCCTTACCCTCGACCAGCACGGGCTGGAAGGCCTGGATGCCCAGGCGGTGCAGGGTTGGCGCACGGTTGAGCATGACCGGGTGGTCCTGGATGATCTCTTCGAGAATATCCCAGACCTCGGGGCTCTGACGCTCCACCAGTTTTTTAGCACTTTTGACCGTCTGAACGTAGCCCCGCTCTTCCAACTTGCGAATGATGAAGGGCTTGAACAGCTCCAAGGCCATGCTCTTGGGCAGACCGCATTCGTAGAGCTTCAGCTCCGGGCCCACAACAATGACCGAACGGCCGGAATAGTCGACGCGCTTGCCGAGCAGGTTCTGACGGAAACGACCCTGCTTGCCCTTGAGCATGTCGCTCAGGCTCTTCAGGGGACGGTTTCCATGCCCGCGCACGGCGCGGCTGCGACGACCGTTGTCGAAGAGCGCGTCCACGGCTTCCTGCAGCATACGCTTCTCGTTGCGCAGAATGACTTCGGGCGCCTTGATCTCGATGAGCTTCTTCAGGCGATTGTTGCGATTGATGATGCGCCGATAGAGATCGTTCAGATCGCTGGTGGCGAATCGTCCACCTTCCAGCGGCACCAGGGGACGCAGATCCGGCGGCAGCACGGGAACGGTCTCGAGGATCATCCACTCGGGCTTGTTGGTGCTGTGGCGGAAAGCCTCGGTGACCTTCAGGCGCTTGAGGGCATCCTGCTTACGCTGCTGACTGGTCTCGTTGGCGATCTGATCGCGAAGCTCTACGGAGAGTTCGTCCAATTCAAGCTTCCTGAGCAGACCCTGAATGGCCTCGGCGCCCATCTTCGCTTCGAACTCGAAACCCTCGTCGAGCAATTCGTAATAACGCTCTTCGGTAATGAGCTCGCGGGTCTCCAGGGCGGTATTGCCCGAATCCATGACCAGGTAGCTCTCGTAGTAGAGCACCCGCTCCAGATCCTTGATGGTCATACCCAGCAAATGGCCGATACGACTGGGCAGGCCCTTGAAGAACCAGATGTGACTTACCGGCACGGCCAGTTCCACATGCCCCATGCGTTCGCGGCGCACGCGGGACAGGGTAACCTCGACGCCGCAGCGGTCGCAGATGACGCCGCGATAGCGGATGCGCTTGTACTTGCCGCATGCGCATTCCCAGTCCTTCACCGGTCCGAAGATCTTTTCGCAGAAAAGACCGTTCTTCTCGGGCTTGAAGGACCGATAGTTGATGGTTTCCGGCTTCGTAACCTCGCCGAAGCTCCATTCCCGGATCTTGTCGGGGCTGGCCAGGGAAACCCGGATGGACTTGAAGTCGGGGACCTCTTGTTCCCTATTGCGGAAGCTCAGGTACACGCTTTCCTCCTCGACTAAGCCTTCTCAAGGTCGACATCCAGACAGAGCGCCTGGAGTTCCTTGACCAGCACGTTGAAAGACTCGGGGATGCCGGGCTTGGGCGGATTCTCGCCCTTGACCACGGCTTCGTAAACTGCACTGCGCCCGGCGACATCGTCGCTCTTCACGGTGAGCAGCTCCTGCAGAGTATGGGCGGCGCCATAGGCCTCGAGGGCCCAGACTTCCATTTCTCCAAAGCGCTGTCCGCCGAACTGG
>JACNKJ010000401.1 GCA_014382085.1 bacterium | reverse complement strand
ACACTGCAACAGCGGCGGCTTGGCCACGGCGGGCATGGGTACGGCCCTGGGAGTGATCCGCCGCGCCCACGAAGAGGGCAAAGCAATTCAGGTCTACGTGGATGAAACGCGCCCCTTACTGCAGGGCGCACGTCTGACCACCTGGGAATTAGCCCGGCTTGGAATTCCCCACACCCTGATTTGCGACAACATGGCGGCCTCGCTCATGGCCGCCGGAAAAGTTCAGAAGGTCTTCGTAGGAGCCGATCGCGTGGCCATGAACGGAGACTTCGCCAACAAAATCGGCACTTATGGATTGGCCGTCGCCGCTCATCACCACGGGATTCCCTTTTATGCCGTCGCGCCTCGAAGCACCATCGATTGGGATTGCCCGAATGGCAGCGCCATCCCCATCGAAGAGCGGGCAGCCGAAGAAGTTCTCCGCGACTGGGGCCCGGCGAGCTCCAAGGTTTTCAACCCAGCCTTCGATGTGACGCCGGCGAACTTGCTCAGTGGATTGATCCTGGACTGCGGATTCTACCGCGCAGATCAATTGGCCGCTGGCTGCCTCGCCAAACTTGCCCCTATCGATTGACTCATTTATCCCGACGCATTCAAGGATTCTCCATGAAGAGCCTCCTCGATAGCGACAATAAACTCCCCATCTTTTCGATCGAACGAGACCCTGCAACCGGATCCAGCTCGCCCTTCAAGAATGGCTTCAGCCAGCGGCTTTTGGATCCTATTCTGGATGGTTCTTTTTAGGGGCCGGGCTCCGAACTCCTCAGAATATCCCTCTTCGGCCAAACACTCCAGAGCTGAATCGCTGAGCTCAAGCTCTATATCCTGCTCGACCAAACGCGTTTTCAGGCGCGAGATCTGAACATCCACGATCTCCCGAAGCTGATCGCGTTTCAGGGATTTGAAAACAAGGATCTCGTCGAGGCGATTGATGAACTCGGGCCGGAAATGATCCCGCACTGAGGCATCATCCCTCAAATTGCTCGTCATGAGCACCAGGGTCTGTGTGAAATCCACCGTGCGGCCCTTCCCGTCGGTAAGGCGTCCATCGTCGAGTATCTGCAACAACACGTTGAACACGTCCGGATGCGCTTTTTCCAACTCGTCGAGCAGCAGCAAGGAATGCGGCCTCCGACGCACGGCCTCGGTGAGTGCTCCGCCTTCATCGTGGCCCACGTAGCCGGGCGGTGCGCCGATCATTCTGCTAACCGCGTGCTTCTCCATGTACTCGCTCATGTCCAGGCGGATCATGTTGCTCTCGTCGTCGAAAAGAAACTCGGCCAGTGAGCGCGCCAGTTCCGTCTTTCCAACACCCGTGGGACCCAGCAGAAGGAAGCTGCCCAGGGGCCGCCCCTCATCCTGAAGCCCCGCCCGAGCTCGGCGAACGGAATCGGAAATGGCGATCACTGCCTCATCCTGTCCGACCAATCGGCGGTGGATGCGTTCTTCCATGTGGCGAAGTTTCTCGCGTTCGCCCTCCAGGAGGCGGCTAGCGGGAATGCCCGTCCATTTGGAAACGACATTAGCAATGAGTTCCGCGTCCACAGCCTCGGGAAGCAAGGCTCCCTCCCCTTGCACCTTCTTCAGCTTCACGATGTTTTCCTCGAGTCGCTTCTGCTCCTCCGGAATGTCCCCGTATCGAATCTGCGCCACGCGCTCCAGCGCCCCACCGCGCTCGCTGCGCTGAGATTCGTCGCGAAGCGATTCGAGGATCGTCTTGCCAGAGCGGATTGCCGTAATGAGTTCTTTCTCACGATCCCATCGTGCTCGAAGTGCCGAGCCTTCTTCCGCAAGCTTGGCGAGATCCGCCTCGATCTCCGTAAGGCGACGACGAGAGGAATCATCCTCCGCTTTGCCAAGGGCCGCTTTCTCGATCTCGAGCCTTCGCTTGCGGCGATCCAGGCGATCGAGTTCCGGGGGCATGGAGTCGATCATGGTGCGCAACTGGCTGGCCGCCTCATCCACACAGTCGATGGCCTTGTCCGGCTGGAACCGATCGCTGATGTGCCTGTCCGACAAGCGTGCGGCCTGTATGAGGGCCTCGTCCTCGATTCGAACACCGTGGTGCAACTCGTAGCGATCCTTGAGACCTCTTAGAATGGCAATGGTGTCCTCGACGTCTGGTTCTTCCACCATGATCGGCATGAAGCGGCGTTCAAAGGCGGCGTCCTTCTCGATGTACTTGCGATACTCTCCCAAGGTCGTAGCGCCGATGCAGCGCAGTTCCCCACGAGCTAGAGCGGGTTTGAGCATATTGGCGGCGTCCACGGCCCCTTCGGCCCCTCCTGCGCCGATGAGTGTGTGCATCTCATCGATGAATAGGATGACTTCGCCCTCGGACGCGCTCACTTCCTCGAGCACGGCCTTGAGACGCTCTTCGAATTCGCCACGATACTTGGCGCCGGCCAGCAGGCTCCCCAAATCCAGGACCATCACTCGCTTGTTCTTGAGTCCTTCCGGCACATCTCCTTCATGGATGCGCTGGGCAAGGCCCTCCACGATCGCGGTCTTGCCAACACCCGGGTCGCCCAAGAGGACAGGATTGTTCTTCCGGCGCCGGCCCAACACTTCGATGACCCGACGAATCTCTTCGTCACGTCCGATTACCGGATCGAGCTTGCCCGAATGGGCGTCTGCGCTGAGATTGCGCGCGTACTTCTCCAGGGCCTTAAATGTGGATTCCGGATCCTCGCTATTGACCCTTCTGCCACCTCGAAGCTCGTGAATAGCGGCTTCGATGCGCATGGAGTCGATGCCTCTATCCGCGAGAATCGCCTTTAAAGACTCGCCGCCCTTTTCGGTCATGGCCATGAGCAGATGCTCCACCGAAAGGTATTCGTCGCCCCACTTGACGGAGAGGCGGCCGGCTTCCCTGAGGAGTGCGGCCAATCCCGAAGACATGCTCAGGCTACTGCCTTCGGACCGGGTAAGGCGACTTAAGCCTTCGTCGATGGCCGTTCGCAAATCTTGAAGATCCACGCCTAGCTTCTGCACGAGAGCCGCGCAAAAACCCTTGGAATCTAGAAGTAGCGCCTTAGCCAAATGAAGGCCGGTGATTTCGTGGTGTCCATTCTCTTCCGCGAAACCCTGGGCGGCCTCTAGTGCGGCGCGGGACTGAATCGTGTATTTCTCGTGCATGATTACCTCCATGGGAGTCAAACAGCAACCGCATGGATCATGCCACGTCATAAACCCTTTATTTACTAAGTGTTAAGAATTTACGAAGATCGAGCCCTCAAGGATGATGCCAATATTACATGTCAGGGACTGACAATTCGGCGGCAGAGAGGGCTTTTAGAGAGCAGGCAGTATGACTGCTTTTGGATTCCGCATAGGGCTAGTAACTCTTCTTCAAACCCGTCCAATCGACGTCGTGGGTAGCCACGGCGCCATTGGTTTGGAAGAAACCCAAGGCGAAGTCTATGGCATCATTGATGTCGCTATCTTGCACGATTTCGAATTCGATTCGATCCACATCCGCGAAATCCACGCTTGGAAAATCGGCGAAGGGAAAACTATAGAGCCCTTCGGCGATGAGATCCCGCGTCGAGCTTCCATCGCCCGCACTGCTGAAAACCCGAAGGGTCAGGGCAACGGGTCGCTGCGGATCGCTATTGTCCATATCGCCGCTGATAAGACTCACTTCTAACGCATCGCCGCCGGTCATGTTGGTGTTGAGGTCGGAGCCCAGGCCGTAGGTGGTGGTCCATACGGCATTGCAGCCGAAAGCGGAGTTGTAAGTGCTGAAGCCCAGGTCACCGGCGTATTCCACGTCGGGGATGCAATTGCAATTGGGCTGCGTACCGTCACCACTAATTTTGTAGAAGGTCACGTCGCGCTGGCCACCGATAATATGCTCACCGCCAGCATCGTACTGAGTATCGCTTACAGTGTAGGGAGGATTGGTTCCTTCACGACCCAGTTCGTAGGCGCCGGCCTGAAAATCGTCGATCATCAAACCTATGGCCACAATGGGAATCGCAAGGAGAAGCACTCCCGCTCGCAGGTTCGCCGTCATTTAAATCCTCCGTCAAGGCGCGATCGGATCCGATAGGGAATCACAAGGAAACATGAGCAATGGGGTGACTTGCTCCCTGCTTACACTAGGTATCTTCCCTTTTGGGAGAGAACTTGAGGGAAAAACAGGGAATTTTGAGGAAGGATTATTCCTGCCGCAGTGCCTCGACAGGATCCACACGCGCAGCTCTACGCGCAGGATAGGAACCAGCGAGAACGGCCACCAATATACCGACGGCCATGGCGAAACCGATAAGCCAAAGCGGCGTGGCGAACAATTCCATCTCCTGAACGTCCTGGTTACGCATGATAATTTTCGCAACCATCGAGGCGGCTCGCGCCACGAGCCAACCGAGTAGGATGCCCCCCAGAGAGCCCAAGGCTCCGATGGCTCCTGACTCCACTAGAAATAGGCTGCGAATGTCACGTGGCTGCGCGCCCAAAGAGCGGAGTATGCCGATTTCGCGGCGACGCTCTAGGATGGACATCACCATGGTATTGGCGATACCCAAGGCTGCGGTGACCAAGGCCACCAGACCCACGAGCCCGAGGCCCATATTGAAGAAGAGCATCACGCGGCGGATTTCCTCGAACTGGGAAGCAAAGCTGAAGGCTTCGAAGCCCATGCTCTCCACGGAATCACTCACTGCGCGGTGTGACGCGTATTGATGCAGATCGAGAGTCACCTGCGAATAGGATTTCCCCGACAAAGGAGACCGTGAGAAGATTTCCCCTTGCATGATACGCGGAACGAGTTCCATTGGATCTGCGCTAGGACCGGCGGCATCGAATCGTCGCGCCGTTTCGATGGGAAGGATGACGGGTAAAATTCGATTGCGCCGACTGCCCCCACCCTGGATCACTCCGCATATTTCGAAGCTTTCCTCTGTAAGCGCTTGGGCGTTTAAATACCCGTCCAGGAATCGCTTGGTGCCGGCATTCAATTCCTGGCGTAAAATCCCTTCGAGATAACCATCCTCCCAGAGCGAGTCCATTTCCATGCTGGCGAATCGATCTTGAAGATTCCCATCGGGATCGCTGAAGAGACGGGCCACTGCGCTGTCGAAGCTTGCCGACTTCACAGCCACGACTATGTTTTGCCCGATAAAGGAATCCGCATCTTCCACCTGCAGATGATCCAGCAACTCTTCGGTCACGAGAATGGTGCCGCTTCCTTCGTCGCTAAGCCTGCCCGCCTTCAAGTTCGTGTAGTATTTTGTCTGAAGTGCAGCGGTCGGAAGGGCCTGAGCCCCCACGCTCACCGTGGTATCGCCCCAGGACACTTCCACATCGAAGTGATCATAGGGATAGGCCAACCTCACGCCGTTAATTTCGGAGAGTCGATCGACTGCCGCCTCGTCCAGTTGCAGGCTGTCGCCGGTCGCACTCGGAAAAACCAACATGGTCGTAAAGAGGCCCAAGTCATCGAACTGATCGGCTATCATCCTCTGATTGCCTGCCCCGAACGAAAGCATTGCCACGAAAGCGCCGATGGCTATGACTACGCCGGATATTGTCAGGCTGCTGCGCAGTTTTTGACGATGCAAACTGCCCAGGGCCATGCGCATGAGATCGCGGAAGCTCATGACTCCCTCCGATTCTGAGGGAGCTCGCGCTCGTCCTCAATGCGTCCATAGTTGAGACGCAATATGCGATGGGCGTAGCGGCCAGCAAGCTCCAGATCGTGCGTGGTCATAAGCACTGAGCGGCCTTTCCCACAAAGTCCCGCAAGTAGTTCGACGATCTGTTGACTGTTGTCCTGGTCGAGATTGCCGGTGGGTTCATCGGCGAAAAGTAAATCCGGATCGGTGACCAAGGCCCGCGCAATGGCCACCCTTTGTTGCTCCCCGCCGGAGAGGTCGGCAGGGCGATGATCCACACGATCGGAAAGTCCCAATTCCGAAAGCTGAGCTCTCGCTTGCTCGGCTCTTTGGGTATGGGGCGTTCCGGTAAAGGCCAAAGCCAGGGCCACGTTTTCCAAAGCACTATAGTGGCCGATGAGATTGAAGGACTGGAAGATCATGCCGGTGTGTCGCGCGCGATAGTTGGCCAAATCCCGTTGATTCAAATCCGATAGGGATCTGCCCTTCACTTCCACGTCACCCTTACTGGGACGATCGAGCCCCGCTACGAGATTAAGCAAGGTGGATTTCCCAGAACCGGAAGACCCTACAAGTGCCAAGAATTCGCCCTCACGAAGCTCAAGGCTGACACCATCCAAGGCACGAACGGTTTGAGGACCGCGCTCGTAGTGACGTGATAGATCGAAACAACTAAGCCGCACTTCACTCAAGAGCTTTTCCCTTCGGCAATCCAATTCGACAACTCTACCCAAAGATCCTCTTCGCGCAGGGAAGAATCGAAAAAGGCTTCCTGGCTGCGACCGCAAACATCGAAGTGATATTCGGCCATGAGCTGCCACTTGAGGAAGCGACGAAGATAGTACCCTTCATGATTCCACCTTTGGTCGTCTTGAAGCATTTCCATGCGTGGAAGGAAGTCCTTCCTGTCCGTGTTCGCCCTGATGGCCACGGTGGCACCCCAATCGGCAAATCCTTCGGTTTTCCAAATCGGCAGGGCCTGGGAATCGCGGAAACCGTAGCGCCTGACGTGAACGAAGTGAGCCGCTTCATGAGCGATCACGTGAGCCATGCTCCCCTCAAAGCGCGAAAAGGGAATGGCCTCCAATCCCAGTCTTTCATTGGCGGCCAAACCTTTCTCCGAAATGAACATGTTTCCCGCATAGTAGAGGCCGAAGCCCTGGCTGTTGGGATTGAGTCTGGCGATTTGGGACAGGAATGCATAGCGGCGATGGCTTTCGCAGTAAAATGCGCGATAGCCGCGATTGGGATCGAGACCTTCGATGGCCGATATTCGTTGAAGAGCTTCGCGCGCGGACTCCTGCATCTGAGAGCTGATTTCCGTATCCGCGTAAAGAGTGAGACCCTCGAGTTCAAGTTTCTCGGCGAAGAGGGGTTGTGGGAAGAAAAGAAGCGCGACGAGACCGACCAGAAGTAGAACAAGAATCAAAACGAGACTAATCAGGGACTTCAGAACCGTTTTCATTTTCATAACTTCTCTCGTAAAGGTGTTCTCTCTCTACTCGATTAAGTAGACGAGGTTTCAGTTTCAAGGTCCATGAAAAAACCCCGGAGGGGGCCCCGGGGTTCCTAGAATGCTTTGAAGCGGATCTATTTCAGCATGACAGCCTTGCCGGTCTGCACCTCTCCACCGAATGACAGCTTGTAGAAGTAGAGTCCCGAGGATCGGTCCTGCGGCTGCCAGGGAAGTGAATGACCACCGGCCTCCATAACAGCATCCTTCAGCAAATCAACCTGCCGGCCGGTGGCGTCATAGACGGCCAATCGCACATGCCCAGAAGAAGGCAAGGTGAATGCGATGTTGGTGGACGGGTTGAAAGGATTGGGATGGTTCTGCTCAAGCCGGGCGGCCAGAAGCGGAAGCTCGACGCCCGTGGGATCGGCATGCTCGGAAACGATAATGCTCCGCGAGATATCACCGCCGCCCTCACAGTGATAAGTTCCGTAGTCATCGGCGTCGAGGCCCGCGAAACTCAGATGCTCCGCAGTTTCTCCGTCGAGCGGTGCGCCGTCACGGTACCACTGGAAAGGTCCGGTGGGCAAGTTAGCATCGAATCGAACCTCTGCTGAGGCGATCCCTGCACCGGTGCCGACACGCTGGTCACCGTAGCCGTCCACATGCAGGAGGGCATTGGTCATGTCACCACGATTCTCAACATCGCCGAGAGCGACGACGTTCAACTCATGGATCATGTCGCGAATGATGCCTTCGTTCAGTAGCATGCCCTCGACGCTCATTACGTGGTCGAAGTACTCCCGGTTTTCCAGGATTCCCTGATTGATCAAACCGCCGGTAAACGCCATGGGATCAGTTACGCGAACCAAGCCACTGAGCACGGCCTGGTCGATGACCATGTCCCCCGCGTTGCTGCCGTAGCCGTCCATGTGGATGGTA
>JACNKJ010000334.1 GCA_014382085.1 bacterium | reverse complement strand
GCGACCCACTCATCTGAACCCCGGGCGCTGACGTTAACAATCTCGGAATGCTAAAGTTTTGGTGCGAGGGCAATTCCTGGCGCATGGAACACGAGCAAATTCCAATAACCGCCGACACCGCCGATGATCCAAAGGTCGCGGCTCTCATCGAAGAAGCGGCCCATGTCGTCGATCGGGAAATGGCTGTCAAAGTTGGCGAACTTGCGGCGGAATTTCCGACTCGAGGCAAATCGGGAGAGGCCAATCCCTTGGGTCAGTGGATTGCCGAGCTCATGCGCCTGGAAGCAGGCGCGGATATGGGCCTACAGAATGTGGGCGGATACCGCACTAGTCTGAACGCGGGCGAAGTCAGTCGTGGTGACATTTTCACACTTCTTCCTTTTGACAACCGAATTGTCCGGCTGAGCTTCCGCGGCGATGTGCTGCAGGAACTCTTCGATTATCTCGCCGAGAGTTTCGGCGGCGGGCGTTTCGCGCAGACTTCGGGAGTGAGCTATCGAGTTGAAGATGGGAAGGCCCGCGACATTCTCATCGGCGGTGCGCCTTTGGATCCGGCCAGCGACTACAAGGTCGCCACACTCGACTTTCTCTTGGGCGGTGGTGACGGTTACACCGTACTTCAAAAAGCGCACACCATCGAAATCCTTGACGCTTTCCCCAGGGACGTTATGGAGAACTGGCTACGCGCCGGAAACGTACCCTCGCCCTCGGATTTCCCGCCCAACGTTCAATCAGGGGATAGCCATAGCGGGTCGAGTCTCGATTACTAGGGTAAATGAAAGTGGGGAAGGGCTGAGCCCTCCCCCGAGAGACATGTGAAGCTGGAACGAGGTGGAGGGCTCAGCCCTTCCCCACTTTTATTTTAACAACATCATCTTTCGCGTCTGGACCGTATCGTCCATTTTTACCTTTGTGAAGTACACGCCGCTGGACACCGCGTTGCCGCTGCGGTCCTTGCCTTCCCAACTGAATCGATGCTCCTGACCTCGGGTCAAACCACCCTCAAAGAGCAGGGTCACTTGGCGTCCCTGAATATCGTAGATGGCCAGGCTCACCTGGGCCGATCCCGTGCCTGCAGGGGTCACGAAGCGAATTTCCGTTTTGGGATTGAAGGGGTTGGGATAGTTGGAATAAAGGAATCCGCCGGCCGGCACCACGATCTCTTCGGCATCGGTCACCTGTTCCTCACGCGTAAACACGCCGGTTCGCGCATTGTTGGCGCGGAACATTTTCCACTGAGCCAGGCCGTTAAAGTAGCCGCCGGGCATGTCCCAAATGTAGACGAACGAATCCCAGCCCATGAGGGCCACTTCCACGTCGAGGTCGTTGTCCAGATCGGCCACGGTGGGCGAGCTGCGAAGTTCGGCCTCCGCAAGAATCGGGAAGCCGGAAATGGTCGTACCGTCCATTTCCCATCCGTGGAGATAGCCCTGCTCAGTGCCAAGCAGAATTTCAAGCTCGCGGTCGTGGTCGAGATCCACCACCACGGGGCTGCTTTCACTGCTCTCCGCCAAGTGCACGGGCCATCCATCGAGTAGGTTGCCCTGCTGGTCGTAAACCACAACATCCATGCTGTGATAGCTGGACACGCTTACGGCCACGATCTCCATTTCACCGTCATCTTCGAAATCAACCAGAACAGGACTGGGAGCGAGTCCGCCCGGGTTGCAAACCAGGGTAATGGGGAAGTTCACAGCGTGGCTGCTGCCGTTGGCGTTTTGCGCATAGAGGCGATCGGAGTCGGTCAGGAAAACGATTTCGTTTTCACCGTCGCCGTCCAGGTCGCCCATGGAGATGCTGGAGTTCACCGCATCGCCCACACCCAGAGGATAACCGGGTTTGACGCTGCCGTCGTGATCCCAGATCCAGACCACACCCCAGTTGGTTCCGATGCAGATTTCCAATTCGGGGTCGGCGTCCATTTGGCCGAGGGTCGGACTTGATTTGGTCCAGCTACCCAGGCCCGCGGCGAAGATGCCGTCGGGATCGGCCAATAGAGGTGTGCCGTCATGGTTCCATGCGTAAAGATTCCCGTTGAGGCACATGGTGAAGATTTCCATGAATCCGTCGTTGTCCACGTCCGCCACAGCCGGCGTGGCCCAGGTCCACATGGATTGATACTTGGGGAAGCCGGGCAACTGCTCGCCCAGGCCGTTGGTGACGAAAATCTCTTGTGTGTTTCGGCTGGCCGAGACGATTTCCAATCCAGGCTGTGTCGGATCGATATCGGCCATGGCGATGCTGGCGGTGTAGCGGTCACCATCGTCGGTGAACACACCATAGGTTCCCGAATCGTTGTCGCCATCACGCACTTCCGCCCCATCGTGATGCCATGCATAGAGACGATTGGATCCTGCCACCACTTCATTGTCGCCGTCACCGTCGATATCGCCTATGGCAAGGCTGCTGGCGGTGCCCAAGTTGGTGTCTGAAGGCCAGCCCGATTGTGTTGTGGGATTCGTGCTGATTGAGAATTCAGCGCTCGGTCCGCTACGGAAACCGGAAGCATTCAAGGTCTCTACCACGAAGAAGTATTCGCTACTCTCCTCCAGGCCATCATTCCGGAAGACCGTGAAATGTACAGGCTCACTGGATGCCTGGGTGTAGGGCCCTCCTGCTTCCTGACTTCGATAAACCAAGTAGGACACCGCGTTGGTGTCGGGTTCTTCCCAAACCACATCGATGATGGTTGGCTGGAAACTGGAATCCAGGAAGAGTGTCGTCGGTGCTACGGGCCGACGAACGCTTAGGGTGTCGTAGACCTCTTCGCCCAGGGGTCCTTCCAGAAGAAGCTGGAATTCATGGGGTAGGCTCACGTCGCTCTCGCTGATGTCGATGCTCGCGGAACTACCTTCCTCCAGAAGGCCCAGGGTGGGCAGACTCACGGGACCGCCAAGTACGCTGCCTTCGGGATCCAGAGCGCTGAGCGTGGCCGTCCAACCCGCGCTGGGCGTGTTGCCGTAGTTTTTCCATTGGGGCACCCAGCTGGCAATTTCGCCGGCGTCGAGCTCGCCATCGCCATCGCCAGAGCTGTCGTCCAAACTGAAGGCGAAAAGACGCGGCACAGGCGCCGTGAATTGCAGATCCAATTCGTCGCTTTGACTGCCGCCCACAAAGTCGAACTCGAAGTTAAGAATTACGTTGCTTCGGTTGGGAAGGTTGAAGGGTGCGAATGCCAGGAATGCCAGATCGAGCTCGAGGCTATCGCCCGCCGCGATCAACATTTCCGTGTCGATGGAAAATTCATTCAAAGTCAGTTCGCCACCCGGCGCGGACAGGGTGATGCTCACCGAGTCAGCAGCCACATCCCCCGCGTTCAATATCCAGAAGTGCAGGCGAAGGCTTTCACCCGCATCGGCCGATCCGTCCGCGTTGCCGGCGATGTCCACATCGAGCCCTGGATCATCCAGCACATCGAGACCGCTGATGGAGAGCCTAGGACCGCTCGCCGGGTCCACGGTGATCTCCGTGTGTAGAGGAAGCATGTTGTTGGCCAAGACGTGAATTTCCATGGAGCCGGGAGAATCAGCGTGAATGGGAAGCTCCAGAAGCCCCGCGGCGTCGGTGAATCCCACGGCTCGATCTTCGCCCGTTTTTTGGGCGATGACCTTGGCGTTTTCCAGGGGCGAACTCTCGTGGCTCACATAGACCTTGAGTGTGTCGCTGGAAAGCGTGAAGGCTTCGGTGAGCGCTAGTTCTAGGGTATCTGGATTGTCGATCCAAAGCTCAACGCTGGGGTCGCCGAAGAGAACGCCGGCCAATTGTGTCCAGCGGTGACTTCCCTCAATTTGCGCCAAGTGGGAGTATTTGTTGTGACTGTAAGTAAAAGATTCGCCGATGGAACTGGAATCGGCGAAGACCGATTCCCAGTAACTATCCTGATAGTACACGGCCGTCTGAGGGAACGCTTCTCGCACGGATCCGATAGTGGTTAACCCACCTCCGTTTTCCGCCAAAAGGAAAGCTTCGCCCAGGCAAGTGTAATCGAAGGCGCAGGAAGTGCAGTTCATGGCGTAGGTTTGGATGAGATGATCGAATCCGTTGCTCATGGCCATGGCATCTTCGATCATGAAATTGCCCTCGCCCACGGACATGTTGTAACGGAATCCGTGGCCCACATGATGCACGAAATGGGCGCGGTCGTTTAGATCGTCGATGACGGTTTGCACAAGTTCCGGCTCTGAGCCGGGATAAAGCTCATAGGTTTCATACAGACGACGAGGCGTCATCCAAGCAGGAAGGTATTCATCGATGACGGTTTCGCAGTAGTCGGCGCCGTTGCGAGTGATGCTCTCAATCGGATCACCCCGCTGCCAGTGAGCCGGAAAGAGCACCTCGCCCAGAAAAGTGGCTTCAGTGACATAGTTCAGATCAGGCGTTTCAGAATAGGTGATGATCTTCTCGATGAGCAGTTCGGCACTGGCTGCGTCGGTGACAGGAATGCGACCGATGAAGAGTTCGGCCACGAGATCGACATCGTCGCCATCTGCCCCACCGTAAGTGGATTCGCCGAAGTATTCATCGCCGTCGCCGTTCCAATCGCCGTCCAGAGCCGCGTAGTAGAGGTCGCTGGGAAGAAGCGCGGGAGGGTAGATGAAGTGGGAAAGCGCGTAGCGCGCAGGAATCACCTGGCTGTCGCCGGCCAGGAGAATAAACTCGATCCCCCACTTCACATAGGCGTCCGTGATAAACATGCGAAGGGTTTCCTGGGGATCAACGCCCTGGGGATAGTTGGCGAGAATCCAATCCATGTTGCGAACGACGCTGAGCACGCCGACGCTGGTCTTGTAGTCGGCAAAATCCTGGAAGATGCTTTCCAGTTCCGCCGAGCAAACGATGAGCATGTCCGCACCACTGCCTTCGATGCTGGGCATGGCTCGCGGCTGGAAGAGGCCTTCCTCTTTCGCGAGCATGGGACGGGGAGCATAGCTATTGAGATCCTGGGGATTGATCACCTGGGTCGCCACGCGCTCCAGGGCCTTGTTCCAAGACTCTGGTCTCTGGCGAAGTGGGCTGAGAGCTTGAGGATCCACTTCCAACTCCAGAATGATGCGCGCACTGGAAAGTTGAGTGAGTGTTTCGTTTGTATCGTTGCGATCCCAGAGCCAGGGCGCCAAGAGGATTTCCGCCCAACGGATGCCGCGATAGCTGGCCGTGTTCCATGAAACCAGATGCTCGTTAGGAAACCGACCGTCGGTGTATGCGGAGATGCTTGCACGACTGCCTTCGGATCCCAACATGAATTCGAAACGTGGAAGCGACTCTTCCAGTTGACTCGATGACAATTCCACGTCCGCAAGAGTCACCGCGCTGACGCGCATGCCTTCGGGTATGGCGAAATTGAGTGCATCCAAGGGCATGGAAGGCATGCCGGTCACTTCCGTACTGAAAGCGCTTTGACCATGGCGTTCCTGGAAGCTCGTGGAATTCTTCCAGGAGAATTCCAAGGTTTCGGCAAGAGCCATGAAGGGAAGACTTAAAACGAGTAAGAGAGCTATGGGCGCGCTTCGCATCGCTTCCTCCAGACGGGGTGCATCGCTGCGGGGCAGGAAAATGCAGGCAGGGCATTTCCCAAAGTTGAGGAGCAATTATACCATGGCTTAGGAAAGAGGCGCAAACCCTTGTGAATAGAAGAGTAATTCAGATTACCCCCTCCCGAATATTCGGGAGGGGGCTGGTAGCTCAGGATTCCTTTGAGCGGACTGAAAGGCCTAGAAATCCGTTGAACTACTGAAGTTGAAATCTTTCACGCGAAGGTGAGGAAGTAGAGTTGCGCCGAGATTCTGCACCTGACCTAATTCCTCAACATTCTGGAAGAAGTCGATCAGGCTCTGGTTGAAACGAAAATTCTTCACCGAGCCTTTGATCTTTCCATTCTCGATGAGGAAGGTGCCGTCCCGGGTCATGCCTGTCACGATCATGCGCATAGGATCCACAACGTTCGTGTACCAGAGTCGTGTTACCAAAACGCCATGATCCAGACCGGCGATCATCTCGTCCAGGCTGGCCTTGCCTCCATCCAGGATGGGGAAGCGTGAAAAGGCGCCCCAACTATTGGGCTGGGACAGACCATGTCCCGTGGGCTCGTGGCCGCAAATGGCCGCGCTGCGGCGATCGTGATAGAAGCCCTTGATCACGCCGTCGCGAATCAGATCCATCTGACGTGTGTCCACGCCCTCGGCGTCGAAGGTGAGGCCACTTAGATCGGGGTGCGTAGGATCTTCACGGAAGGTGATATTCTCGCCGAAGACTTTCTCCCCCAGCTTGTCGGCTAGCGGACTGCGTTTCTCGGCGACGCTGAGTCCATTGAGGCCTAAGTATCCCATAAAGAAAGCCAGATCAGTGACGGCCTCGGCCTCGAAGATCACGGTGTATTTTCCCGGATCCAGATCTTGCGGGTTCAGGCTGGCCTCGGCGCGCTCACAGGCGTCACGAGCCACGGCGGCCGCGTCGACATCGGCCACTCGATTGGAACTCTTGCGCGAGCGACCGGCGCCTTCGCCCTTTTGAGCACTCACCTCGAAAGCCGACGACGTGTACTTGCCATAGCGGAAAAGGCCACCGCTGTTCGCCACACCGAAGGGTCCGATTTCGCCATAGTCGTAAATGGTGCCTTCGCGATCCAGGGCGATGCCCCCCACTTCCATGTCTTTAGATCGGGCGATGTCCACCGCTTCGGCCACCCAATCGGCGCGTGTCTGGGCAGAAACGTCGGCGGTCGCCGCGTCCCATGCCGCATCCTCGCTGCGTGATCCACCCTGCGCGAAGGGCAGGACCGTGGAATCTTCTCCCGCGACCTTGGCTATACTCAGAGCCTCGTCAAGGCAGTGCTTCAGGCTCTCGTCGCTGAAATCGTTGCTGGTGGCAACTCCGATTTTCTGCCCCTGGCGAACACGAATACGCATTTCGTATCGCTCTTCCGCCACGTTCTGCGTAATGCGATTCTCACCGAAGCGGGTCAGGTTCTCACGGCCTCCGCCCAGCGTGATTTCAGTTTCCTCGGCGGAGCTGAGCTCAAATACTTTTTCGCTGATCTTCTTGAATTCCTGTTCGCTAATCATTCGCTCACCCCCACTTTGATCTTGCGGAATCGAGCCGGCGCCGACCCATGTGTCATCCGGGCGATCTGCCCGGGCTCGCCCTTGCCGCAGTTCATGACTCCGAAGGGCTTCCACCAACTCTCATTGCAAACCGCGTCGCAGGCGCCCCAGAAGTCCGGCGTGCGGCTCTGGTAGGTGGCCCCGCGGAGCATGCGTGTCTTCTTGCCGTTTTTGATCTCCCAGGCCATCTCCGTGGAAAACTGGAAGTTCAGTCGCATCTGATCGATGGACCAGCTGCGATTGGTTTCCATCCAAATACCATCTTCGGTGTCGGCGATGAGATCGTTTAAATCCCAAGTGCCGGCCGCCAATCCCAGGTTGGGTATGCGAATGATGGGAATGCGATTCCATCCCATGGCGCGATTGCAACCGCGGCTGCGATCATTGCCTTCCACCTTGGCCAATTCGCGACTAGTGAGGTAGGCCTTGAACTGCCCGCCTTCCACCACATGCCATTTCTGTGCGGCGACGCCCTCGTCGTCCCAGCCGCGGGTGGCCAAGCCTCGATCGAGGGTATTGTCGGCCACCAAATTCACATGCTCGCTGCCGTAGGTGAAATTGCCGAGCTTTTCGGTGGTCAAGAAACTGCGTCCGGCGAAATTCGCCTCCATCCCCAACACTCGATCCAGCTCGCTGGCGTGCCCGCATGATTCATGAATCTGCAAGGCGAGCTGCGACCAATCTAGAATGATGTCCTTCTCACCCACTGGGCAGGGATCGGCGCTGAGAAGCTGCAGGGCTTCGGTAGCCGTGCGCTCCACATTGCCTTCAAGGTCGTACTCACCGATGACTTCATAACCCGCACTCAGATGCATGCCGCCGGCCGAGTTGGGATAGCTTCTCCGCTGAATGGTGTTACCGTCGCTGGCCACGGCCATGATGCCGCCGCCGCTGGCGAGGATATCCTGCTCCAGTTCTGCGCCTTCGCTGGACACGAAGAGTATCTTCTGCCGATCGAAAAGCATCTGGGCCTGTCCGGCCTTGATCTTATCGTCGATGTGCAGACCCTTTTCCACGCGATAGAGAAGCTCCAACTTGTCTTCGCGGGAGACGGTGAAGGGGTCGATTTCGTAGGGCGTTGACC
>JACNKJ010000232.1 GCA_014382085.1 bacterium | reverse complement strand
GCTGATGCCCGTGCTACACCGAGAGAACGGCACGAACGTCGGCCATCTGGACTGCGAGATCGTCACCAGCCGTGATTCGCTGACCTTCGACCGCGATTTCCCCGGTGTGCTCGGGTGCTTTCGCCACGCTGGCCACCGAGCAGTCCATGGAAATCGCCAAGGGCATGGGCATCGACAATCCGCAGGAAGCGGATGAATGTCTCAAGTGCCACGTCACCGGACACGGTGCCGGCGACCTGGCTCTCAAGATTCTGCCGGAGAGCGGTGTGGGATGCGAATCCTGCCACGGTGCCGGTAGCGCCTATTACAAGAAGGCCGATATGAAGGCCATCTTTGATGGAACAGTGGATGGCACGACTCTCGGCCTGACCAAGATCACCGCCGAGACCTGCACGGTCTGTCACAACGAAGAGAGCCCCACCTATAAGGAGTTCGACTTCGAAGTGCGCGTGAAGGAAATTGCACATCCGGTGCCGGCTGCGGAATAATCGCATTCCGCGATCCGCTGACCGCAAGAAAACCCCCCGTCCGATTTGGGCGGGGTTTTTTGTACACGTGTACAGTTGGCGGGTTGGAGGCACGTTCAAAAGCTGTCTAGGAATCAAGCGAATGGGCGTGAATTTTTAGTTTCTCCCCATCTTGAGCAGCACCTTACCGATTTGCGCACGCTCGGCGATGGCGCGATGGGCCTCGGCCACATCTTCCACAGGCAGGACGCGATCGATAACGGCGCGGAATGATCCGGCGGCGGCCAAGCGCAGTATTTCCGGCAGGGTGTCGCGCCGCCCCATGGTGCTGCCGAGGATGGATAGGTTCTTGAAAAAGATGGGGCGCAGGTCGGCCGTGATCTCCGCTCCGCTGGTGGCGCCGCAGGTGACGATGCGACCGCCGCCGGCCAGGCTGCGCAAGCTGCCCGCGAAGGTGGCCGCGCCCGTGTGCTCGACGACGATATCGACGCCGCGTTTTTCGGTGATGCGCCGAACTTCCATCGCGAAATCGGCTTCAACGTAGTGGATGGTTTCGTGAGCGCCCAGTTCGCGTGCGGCTACGAGCTTGGCTTCGCTGCCCGCCGTGGCGATGACGCGCGCGCCGAAGTGTCGCGCAATCTGGATGGATGCGCTACCCACGCCGCTGCCCGCCGCGTGCACAAGCACCGTGTCGCCTTCGCGAATGCGCGCCTTGGCCACGAGCATTTCCCATGCGGTGAGGAAAACAAGAGGAATGGCCGCGGCCGCCTCAAGGGATAAGCCTTCGGGAATCTTGAGCGAGTTCGATATGGGCAGTACGAAGTACTCGCACTGGCATCCGTCGGTGGATTCTCCATAGATGCCATAGTGGCGGCAGTAGTGGTCTTTGCCTTTGAGGCAGGCTTCGCACTTCCCGCAGGAGTAACCCGGCGCGATGGCGATGCGTTCGCCGACCACGAAACCTTCCACGCCCTCACCCAGTTCGGCGATAACACCCGAACCGTCCGAGCCCGGAGTGATGGGCAGGGGGAATTTGTGGCCGGGCACGCCGCGGCGCACCCAGGTATCCAAATGGTTCAGCGCGGAGTAGCGCATTTCCAGCAGTATTTCGCCGATGCCGGGCGCTGGACGCGAGATGTCTTCGACGCGGAGAGTGTCGTAGTCTCCGTGGCTGCGAATGCGGATTGATTTCATGGGAGCCTCCTTCTTCAATAACTATCATTACTCGAATTACAATCAACAGGAAAGCGGGGTCTCACAGATACCTCGTTGACTATTCTCTACTCTTTTGCTCCCGAGTATGTGATTGGGGATAAACATGAAATTTCAGAACTTTACCACAGGATTCAATTTGGGAAGCCTGGTTCTCGCTGACACAGTGTCCGGGTCCTAAATGTTCTCCGCGACGAACTCGGAACCGGTGTCGGCGCACCACCACCGTGGCCCGCAGTATTCCTAACGCATACCTGGCACCATGGACGCGGGAGAATATCCCATGAGCTGGAACGCCGAGGGGCAGCCAAGCGGTCTCTACTTGATTCGCGTGCACTCGACGGAGTACACCTATATGCGCAAGGCTCTCATACTCAAGTAGGCACGCTATGGATCTTTGGAAGTACTTCGATGTAACCCATCGCAAGCACCTAGTCTGCAATCCTTCGAGTGGGGCGAAGCTTACGAAACTGGTAGAGCTTCTGAATCTTCCTCGCGGAGCGCGCGTTGTGGATATCGCCTGTGGTAAGGCTGCCTTCCTTATCCGATTGGCCGAGCGCTATGATATTCACGGGGTCGGGGTCGACATATCGCCCTACTTCATCGCCCAGGCGAAAGAAAGATGCGCGGCTCGTACGCCGAACGCGAACCTGACTTTTTTGGAAATGAACGGCGCAGACTTCCACCCCGAGGAGCCGCACTCGCTTCAAGTTGCTTCCTGTCTCGGCGCAAGTTGGATATGGCAAGGCCACGCGGGAACGCTGAAGGCTCTCATCGAAATGGTCGAACCCGGCGGATGGGTTGTCACCGGCGAACCCTATTGGCTCGTCGATCCGCCCGCGGAGTACTTGGCCAGCTTGGAAGCATCCAAGGACGATTTCGGAACCCACCAATCCAATGTGAAGGGGGCGGAAAAACTCGGCCTCGAGCTCGCCTACACCATCGTTAGCAGCCCAGACGATTGGGACGAGTACGAAGGCCTACAATGGTACGCAGCCGCCGAATACGCCCGCGAGCATCCCGATGATCCGGACCTAGCGACCATCCTATCTCGCGTGGAAAAAAGCCGCATGGAGTACATCCGCTGGGGGCGCGACAGCTTCAATTGGGCCATCTACCTGTTTCGAAAAGGTGATGATTCTTGAGTCAGCCCTACGAGCTCCGCACTCAATATTGGAATGACCCCGTCGCCAAGGCCTCCTTCAAGCAATTTGCCATGGATATCTTCGGCTTGGACTTTTCCGATTGGGACAAGGCCGGTTTCTGGGATGAGGCTTTCACCGCCTTCAGCTATTTCGACGGCGACGAAGTGGTCGCCAACACCTGCCTTTATCTTTTGCCTGCGATCATCAACGGCCGCAAAACCCAGCTCGCGCAAATATCTACCGTGGGCACTCGTGCTGATTTGCGGCGCCAGGGCATGAACCGGGAACTCACCGAGATCGCGCTGGATTGGGCCAAAGGCAAGCAGGATGGCGTCTTCCTCTTCTCCGATGAAGACGCGGTTCCCTTCTATGAGCGAATCGGCTTTTCTCCGCAGGAAGAATTTCTCGAAGTTATCGACGCCAAGCCGGTGACCTCCCGCGAAGGCGCAATCAAACTCGACCCCCAGTCCGATCTGGCAAAAATTCACGACTATGCGCAAAACCGCGTGCCCATTTCGAATAAGCTCAGCATCGGCAATGAAAAACTCACCATGTTCCACGCGCTCTATTTCCTGCGCGACCTGATCTATGAAATCCCCGAGCTCGATTGCTTCGTTGCCTGCAAACGCAGCGAGGAGCGCCTAAAAATCTTTGACATCGTGGGTAAGCAGATACCCAGCTGGAAGGAACTCCACCCATTCATCGCCGATGCCGGCGACCGAGAAGTGGAATTCCATTTCCACACGGACAAGCTGGGCCTCAGTGCAGTACGGCAGATTCCGCTCAAAGGCAATCTTCCCTTCGTTTGGAATACATTCCCAGTGAAAACGCCGGTATTTCCCTATACGAGCCGCGCATAAGTTAGCGGCGCTCTAGCGTTGTCATGGCTTGGCGATCGCGCTAATACTCTTTGCGGATCAAGATCATCGTCCAATCGAATTGAGAGGAGAGGGCATGAAGAAACGCGAGATGAATCGCCGTGATTTTATCAAGTGGGGAAGCAGCTTGGCGGCCCTGGGTATTGCAGGCGCCGTGCTACCGGGCTGCGGCGGATCGAAAGACCCCTGTCGCGACCTGACCGGTCTTACTGATGAGGAAAAGCAGACGCGAGTGACCTTTGCCTACCGCGACAAGACCTTGATTCCCGCCAAGAGGTGCGACAACTGCCACTTCTATGTGGCCCCGGTCGGAGGATCACCCTGCGCCACCTGCACCGTGGTCAAGGGACCGGTAACTCTAGCCGGATACTGCAACGCCTGGGTGGAGCCTCAACCGGAAGGCGCACCGGAGCCCGAGATTCCTGGCGCACCCGCCGAGGGATAAGGCCGCTGCAATTCCATTCTCGATGCCAAAATGAACCCCCCGAGACAGCTCGGGGGGGGTTCTAGTCCTCAGTCCTCAGTCCTCAGTTGGTCTAAATCAACTTGATGATGTGATTCTTCGAGGTTTTCTTCACCCTGCCGAACCAGATCGCCAGGGGAATCATGACCACAAGCAGTCCGGCTAATCCCACGAAGCTCGCCAGAACTTCACCCTCGCGATAGTAAATGCCCAGACGCCGGGTGAAAATGGCCAGCAGGGGAATGTGCACGCAATAGAAGAAGAGCGGCACGCGCCCGACGATACCGAAGGGCTTGAGGATGCTCGTACGCTGGCCGATCCAATCGAAGAATCCGACCATGAAAATGATAGCTCCTGCGAACCACAGGTTGTGCACGAGGTTCGGAGGATACTTCTGCACCAGGAAGAAGCTGTAGCTGCCGAAGTCCGAGAAGGGGAAGGTGTTGCCCCAGCCGCGCAGCATGCGAACGCCCACGGCGACCAGCACCAATACGATGCCCAGCGTCATCGAGTTTCCCGACCGCTCTTCGGGGTCCTTCCACTTTTCGAACCAGAAGTGTGCCATCACGGAACCGACCACCGCCAGCGCGAACCAGGGCAGGATCGGATACTTGTTGTAATCCCCCGAGTCGATGAAGAACTGCATCACGTAGTGATAAGGCCCATCCAAATCGTATGGAATCTTCAGCAGGAAAGGCTGAGCGATAAAAAGCACGCCCGCCACGATGAGACGCTGCCACCATTTCCATGTGATGATCAGCGTGAGCAAGATCATTGATGTTCCAATGGTGGCGATGATTCCAAAGTGCGTCAGGCGCAGGCGCGAAAAAGCGCCCCAGGCCGAGTTCACCCAGAGGAGTTGAACCAAAATGAGGAAAAGCCCACGCTCGATGAAACTCCAACGAGCCTTCCAGGGGCTATGCCCGTGCTTCATGCGACGCAGATAGGCCCAGTAGACCATGGCGCCGTTCATGATGAGGAAGCCGGGCGCGCAGAGGTAGCCCATGTAGCGCAACCAGAATTGCCCGACAGTGCCGAAGAAAGGATCGATGGGGTCCAGGCTCAACCACACATTGTTGAAGTAGTAGTTGCTGTGCCCCAAGGCCATCATCACTCCGATGAGCCCTCGAAACTGGTCGATGAAAAGAAAGCGCTCCTTGACCGCCACGATCACTCCTATTCTTCGATTAAGGTCCGCATCACCCGGAAGCCGACCCGGTTGTCACCTGAGGTCGGCGGGAAGGTCTCGCGACTAGCAGAACGGCAGGCCTTGGCCTTGTAGAACCAATCGCCGCCACGAATGACTTTGAGCTCACCGCTATCGGGTCCGGTGGGATCCAGAAGCGGGCCGGGCTCATAGTCGGCGTACCAATCCCAGCACCACTCGGCCACGTTGCCGTGCATGTCGTAGAGGCCGAAGTCGTTGGCGGCCTTGCCGCCCACAGCCTGAGGCTGCGCGGGATCCACGTTGGCTCCGTACCATCCGTAGATGTCGAGAACGGGATCCAGCTCGAAGCCGGTTTCGGTGATCTCGCCACCGCAGAAAGCGGTGTTGCTTCCACCGCGTGCGAACCACTCCCACTCGGCCTCAGTGGGAAGGCGCCAACCGTCAGCCTCGCGGTTCCAGGTGACCGAGTAGCCGTTGATCAGGTAGGCGGCGTCCAGTCCATCGGCCGCCGAGCGCAGGTTGCAGTACTCAAGGGCCTGATACCAGTCCACATTGTGAACCGGAAGCGTGCTACCCGGATAGTCGGAGTTGTTGGTAAGGCCCATGGCCGTCCACTCAGTTTGCGTTACCTCATAGGGCTCGACCTGAACAGCGCCGTTGAGTGTGACGACGGTCAGCAATTCGTCCGTGTCGCGCCCCGGCTCATCCTGGGGGCTACCCATGTCGAAGATGATGGGAAGGTGGGCGAAGAGGTCTTCATCCAAATCGCTCTGAACGATGTCGCCGCCCTCAGGCTGGAAGACGAAGTAGAAACTGTGCTCGCCCTCTTCCAGCTCCATCGACTTTTCATAGACCGCGCCGGTGTAGAAATCGCCGGAGCTCATGGTCATGGGATAGGTCACTCCGTCCAGAACCAGGTTGGCCTGAGCGGAGGGTTCGCGACTGGCTTCGTCGAGATAGACAACGCTGAAGACGAAGGGGTCTTCGATGCTTCCCACACGCGGCCTCACCGTGGGATTCTTCAGAACAGTGCCCGTGTAGGTGCTGACTGAGGAACTCAGCGGCATATCGGAGAGGTGTCCAGATTCATCCCAAACGCGCACGGAGAAGAAGGCGATCTGACCGGGGCTGAATCCGTCCACGGCCATGCTCTCACGCATACCGGGAGCGCTTGGCTGGGGCGCGCCGGAAACCTGATTGGCGGCAGCCCAATCGCCTTCACTGGCGATGGGCGAGTCGGCCCAGCGCACTTCGTAGTTGTCGGCCATACCCTGCATGCCGTCGTCGCCACTGGCGAACCAACTCACCTGCATGGTCGTGAAGTTGGAGGGCTCACCCGTAATTCCCTGAATGGGGGAGGGTGCCGTTACATCCATGAAGGCTCTGCCCGAAAGGATGTACATGCCGTCGTCGTAGTCGGACACGAGCACAAGGCCGTCTTCGGTCAGGGCGAGGTCCGACGCATATCCGCTGATTACATTGCCCGCATACTCGGGATTGTAGGGATCGGTCACGTCGACAATGTGCACACCGCCGGTGGCCGCCGCGATGAAGGCCAATCCGTCGCGCACCACAATGGATCGGCTATAGGCGGGTAGGTCGATGCTGCCGGTGAGCACCGGCATTGACGGAGTTGTGATGTCGAAAACGTGCAGACCCAAGGTTCCGTCGGCCACGTAGGCGTAGTCGCCGTCCACGTAAACGTCCAGGGCGTTGCCAGGAGTGTCCACCGAGTTCGTCACGCCAAAGGCGCCGAGAATCAAGGTGCTGGCGTCCATAACCACCAGGCCCATTTCATTGTCCGCCACGTAGAGCCACTTGTCTTTATAGGCAAGGCCCTTGGCGTAGCCAAGCGTACTCGAGAAAACGCCGCCGTACTCCAACACACCGGGAACGAAGGAGTTGCTCGAGAATACGCGCACACCCTTCCAGTTCTCAGCCAGGAAAACCAGGTAGGGCTCGGTGGGATCGGAAGGCTGCACGATGGCCATGCGGTTTCCATCCACGGCCGTGGTTCCCTGGAGGAGGTCAACCGGGTTGAGCGGATCGGTAACATCGTAGGAGGTTACACCCTCGGTACCTTCCACGATGTGAGCGATGTCCACGATTTCGCCGTTCAGGAAGAGGCGTACGACGTCGATGCTCTCGGCATACTTGGTCGTGTTCAGCGTGACTTCCAGTACGGGATTGGCCGGATCGGATATGTCGATCACGTGAAGGCCGGCCTCTCCGCCAGCAACAAAAGCATAGTCGCCGAGCACGGCGATGCCTTCATTGGAGCTGGGCAGATCGATCTGCCCGAGCTTGGGATAGGGCGAGTCCGGGAATTCATAGAGGTCCTGCTTGCCACAGCCAATGGCCAGCAGCAGTGCTGTTCCCAGTAGCAGACGCGTCCAGATTCGAGTGCGCATCATCGATCATCCTTACCAGTTGTAGGTGAGATCCAGCCAAACTTGGAAATTGTCGTAATCCATGCCCTCGGAGATGTCTCCGGTGTAGGGGGAGTGAAGAGTTCGTCTCGAGTAGTCGAAAGACAGCGACGCGCCGATATCGAACCACGGCAGATCGCGGTCCAGGGTCAGGCGGTAGGTGTCGTAGACATCCTTGCGTCCCACGTGGAAGGGGTCATCCCATAGCGTCTTGGGGGAAGTGAAGTAGGCGACGCGAAGTTGGTAACGAAGGTTGATCTCTTTCAGAAAGAACTTCTTGGGGCGCCAGCGAAGGTCCATACGGTAGCGTTCCTGGGTATAGCTGTTGTCGTTATCGTCGCTGTTGAGAGGTGCTTCCTCGACCGTATCGTGCCGTCGTGTCCAGCCACGGGCCACGCCGTAGATGGCGGACAAGCGCCATGTCTTCGAGAGCGTGTAGTCGCCGCGGCCGATGATTTCGTTCTCCACAAGGTCCTGCTC
>JACNKJ010000111.1 GCA_014382085.1 bacterium | reverse complement strand
CCCTTCGACCTCGCCCATCACCGTGACGTGATCCTTGAGGAAGCCCTTGCGGTAGCTGGTGGTCTGCCCCATGAAGCCCTCCACCACCGCCACATGATTTTGCGTGAGCATGCAGGGTACGGGATCGAACTTCGCAGAGAATTCAAAAAGCGTGAAGTAATCGCGACCTTCACCACGCAGAGCGGCGTCGGGCGTGGCGTCAATATCGCTGAACTCATAGACCAAGGGACTACTGATCAAGTTAAAATTCTCGAAAGCGATACACTTTTCGAAATCCAGCGATTCCTGAAAACCACCTTGGGGAGGATCGCCGTCGAAGGGTTCGGCCACGATGTCCACGCCCTCCGCGGCCATGGCGATATCGAAACTGTCCGTGGCGCTGCACATGGCGAAGAGAAATCCTCCGCCGTCCACATAGGCGCGTATGGCGCGGGCCACGGCTTTTTTGTGCTCGCTCACCGAGCTGAAACCCGCTTCGCCGGCCATCTTTTCAAATAGCCTCTGTTGCTGCCTATACCAGGCCTGTCCGCGATAGCTCGCGTAGAATTTGCCGTACTGCCCCGTGAAATCCTCGTGATGCAGATGCAGCCAATCGTAGTCGTCCAGTTCGCCGCGCAGAACTTCTTCGTCGTAGAGAACGGTGTACTCGATTTCGGCGTACTCCAACGCCAACATTACAGCGTCGTCCCATGGCTGCTTGTTGGGCGGCGCGTAGATGGCCACCTCGGGCGCCTTCTCAAGTAGTACGCGTTCCATGTTGGACGCTTCAATTTCCGCAAATAGGCGCGCCCTATCAGCACCGCTGATCACTTCATACTTCACGCCCAAATGCGCCGCTTCCCGTCTGGCGAACTCGGTGTCGTTCACGATAAAGGAACCGCCTCGGTAGTTGAGCAACCACCACGCTTCCTGCTTGGCTTGAAGTACGTGATAGGTCAGCCCGTATGCGCGCAGGTGTTCGGTCTGAGTGAGATCCATGGGGATGAGGAGGTCCGCCTGGGCCAATGTGGGCGTGAGCCAAAGACAAAGCAAAAGCCAGCGTTTCATGCGTCCTCCGATACCTGATCGCGCAATTCGCGCAGGCCTGGAATCTGTGTGCACTCAGGATGTCGATCAAGAAGTTCATCCACGAAAGTTCGCGCGCGCGATACGTCGCCCATGCGTAGGGCCAGGCGCGCGGCACGCTCCAGGGCCGATGCCGCACGATGATGTTCGGGGAACTGGGCCTCAAGCCGCAGCCATGCGTCCAGTGCATCGCTTGATCGATAAGCCTGCTCATAGAGGATACCCATGCGATAGAGCAGTGTGGGAAGCGACTCATCTTCGGGAAATTCCTCGGTAAAAAGAGCCAAGCGGTCGGCGGCGGCCCCCGGTTGTTGCCGTATTTCCAGCTCCAATGAGCCGCGCAGAAGTTTTGCCAATGACTCGGGCCAGCCGGCCGACTCGGCGAGCAAGAGGGCGTCTTCCAGTGCATCATTTGCCTGACGCGAGGCGGGGTATTCTTTGGCGAGCGAGGCAAGACTGTCTTGGGCCGCGCTTAGCTCTCCGGCGAGAATATCCATGCGCGCAAGATGAAAACTTGAGGACAGGTAACTCTCCAGCTTAAGAAGTCGGCGACCAAAATCCGCAGGACCTTGAAGCACTTCGCCTTCACGCGGGCGTGACCCTTCATTCAGAGATCCAAACAAAGCGTGGGCTTCATCATCGTGAGCCTGAGCCAATAGGTTGAGCCCCAACTCCACTTCCAAGCGCCAGATCTCTTCGCGCGGAAACCAATTGAAAGGTTTGAGCAAGGCTTCCCGCGAAGCCTCTTCCGCGGCCACCGCATCGCCCAGGCGGGTGCGCAAAAATTCTTGGCGCAGCAGGAAGATCTGCAAATTTTCTTGGATACCCCAATCCACGCGACTCAATTCATGCAATTCTTCCGCAAGACTCGCGTCGCCGCTGCCGCCGAGCAAGCGGGCGCGGGTGTCGTCATGCAGGTCTAGCTCCAAGAGGGCCAAACGTGCCTGCCGGGCCTCGGGGCTACCGGCCTGTTCGGCCATCAGGGTCTCCCATATTTCTCGAGCTACCTGAGGATGATCCCGACATCGACGCGCTTCATTCTTCATCCAAGCGCGACGGGCAATCAAGTCGCCGGCGTAAACCTTCGACACCTCGCGCAGGTAGGATGGCCAGTCGGAATCGGCGAAGTAGACTTCGCGCAGCAAAGGCGCAAGACGATTCGAGGCAGGAGAGGTGGAAAGACTGTCGGCCAGAGCGCGATAGCTGAACAAGTCTTCGTGATCGCGAAGCAATCGCTCGGCGGCGCGAACCAGGCCCCGAGTGGGCGCGTGAGTGGCATAGTCCTTATTCCAATTGGCGAAAGCCAGGAGAATCGCGTCCAGGCGACCGCTTATGGAATACTCCTCCACCAGACCTTCCATAAGACGGGCCCGTCCGCGTTCATCCCGACTGGAAAGACGCTCAAGACCAAGCTTGTATGCGTTTTCCGCGAGATCGTAGCGATCGGCGTTCCGGTAGAGATCGGCCAAGGCCATGAAAGACTCGGCACGCATGGCTCCCGAAAGGTAAATACTTTCGGCAAGTCGACGACCTTCTTCTTCGCGATCGGTGCGAAGCAGCAGACGCGCCAACTCCGCACCCATCCCAAGTGACATGGGAGAACGTTCAAGAAGGCCACGCAGGAGGACCTCGGCCTCGTCGAACTGTTCCAATCGAATGTGCGCCCGCGCCAACTCGAAGAGCAGATGATCCTGCCCGGGATACTCTTCGTTAAGTTGCTTAAACAGGTTGAGAGCAAGATCGGGACGCGTACGCATGAGGCTTTGCCCCGAACGAATTCGTTGGGCCAAGTTTCCTACGGGTGTCGGCGGTGAGGGCAGACCCTCCTGGGCTTCCAAGGACAGCGCCGTGAGTAGGATAACAAACGTGGCAAGCTTCCTCACGGTAGATTCTCCCCGCGCTGATCATCGAGCAATCCGCGATAGTATTCGCGAATGAGCTCTTCGTATTCCGGAGGCAACTCCTCGCCCAGACCACGGCGAATGGCCTCGCGCAATGCCTCTAGGGGATCGTCCCCCTCAAAGCCTTCAGGCCAAAGGGGTGCTAGATCATCTCCGGTTCGATTCTGACGTTCGCGCTTGAAGTCCTGCCGATGCAGCGAGCGCTGTGCGTCCAGCAGTCGCTCGAAGATCTTTTCCTGCCGACGAAGGGTTTCATCCGTTAAGCGGCCGGCTTCAAGATCCTTCTCCACATCCTGCATTTCCTCAAGGATCCGATCCAAGCTGCCGAGCATTTCGCTTGCCTCGTCGCCACCCAATTCCTCAAGACCGCGCCTAACGGCTTCCTGCTCTGCACGCAGACGCTGCATACCCGCGCGCTGCTCCGCACTGAGCCCACCCTGTCCCATCTGCTGCTTCATACCCTGGGAATCTTTATTGAGTTGTTCCTGCTGCTGCAGCATGGACTGCATCTGTCCCATGGGATTGTTGCAGGATCCTCCGCCCTGCCCCATTTGCTGAACGCCGTGTAGCAGTTCCACCACGGTCAGGTTCATGTGGCGAAGCGCTTGATTGGATTCGCTCAAGCCGCGAGACGCATGCTGCGCTTCCAGTTCCGCCACACTGGATTCCAGGGATTCCTGCGCACGAGAAGCTTCCCGCATGGCGACGCGGCTGATGGCCATACTCTTGGAGGCAATTTCGAGCATATCAGCGCGCAAGCGCTGAATGATTCGATAGAGATCCATTTGACGGCGAGCAGCGCCGGCCAGGTTTTCCTGCGGGGATCCCCACTGGTGAATGTTCTCGAGACCCTCTCGCCCCGCTTCCACTCTTTTGGAAAAGTCCAGAGCCTCGCGAGTTACACGCTCAAGACCTTCCAAGGCCTCGGAATCCATTTTCGAGGCCATGCTCGATTGCGCTTCCATTACCCGCCAATAGAGCTTGAGAAGGCGTTTCATGGCTTCTTGTTGAGACTCCCCGCTATCGCTTTTCTCGGAGTTTTCCCCTGACTCGGGCATGTCTTGCTGGGGCTGAGCTTGCTGATCCTGCTTCTGTTTCTCCTCCGCCTCTTCGCGCATTTCTTCAGCGGCCTCGTTCATGCTCTCGGATGGAGATTCTTCGGACTCGCTCATTTCCTCGGCGATTTCGGGAAAGTCTTCCTTCAACTTTTCGGCGGCATCGGCCACGTCTTTCTCCAGCGATTCACTTTCTTTCGCCAACTCCTCCTGGCGTTCAGCCAAGGATTTCATATCCTCCGCCGAAGCGTCGCCGTCCTCAGCCGCTTCGGTTTCTTCCTTGAGCTGTTCCTGCTGCTGCATCAATTCATCGGCCTGTTGCAGCAAGGCGTCCATTTTCTGATCTCGCAGGATCTGCTCCAGCAGCTCTTCGGTGCGTCCTAATTGCTCGAGCAGGGCTTCTTGGTCCATGCGCATTTCAGCGAGTTCATCGGGAAGCGTTTCCGGATCCATCTCCGCCAACATTTCCTCGAAGCGACGCAGGATTTCTCCGGCTTCGGTGCCGCTGAGCTCTTCCATCATCTGCTGAATCTGTTCCAACTTCTCCTGGGTTTCCTCACGAAGAAGTTCGTTGGCGGCCATTTCTTCCAGGCGCTTCTGCAGTTCATCGGACAGACCTGCAAGCTCTTCGGTGAGCTCCTCCTGATTTTCGAAAGCCTCCTGCAGCTTCTCTTCCTTTTCCCAATCCACTTCCGGATCGGCTCGCAACTCTTCCTCCAACTGACGCAGCTCTTCCTGCATCTGCCGGCCTTCCTTGAGCAATTCGTCCAGGTTTTCGCTCCGGGCTACGTCCTCGCGATCGATCTCATCGAAAAGCTCGCGCAGGGAAGGCAGCTGCAAACGATGAATGGCACTACGCGCAAACTGGGGATTGTCGGGTCGGTTGTCCCAAACCACCGCCCAGTATTCCACGACATCACCCGGGAATAATTGCAGACCCGCCAGGTTCCACAGTAAACGCTCGGCGCGACGCGGCGTGGGCTTAGCACTTGCCGGAACGGGTATGTTCAAAGTGTCGGGGCGGCCGAGCACCTGAGCACGAAGGCGCAGGGCGGCCACGCCATAATCGTCGGCGGCAAGGATGTCCACGCGGTTTAGCATGTCGCGGCTAAGTTCGGCATCGGGTTCGGGAGCGAGGATATCCACTTCAGGGCCCTGGTCGGCACGGGCTCTCAGTTTTAGCAACCAGGGGGTCCGGCCTCTGACCTCGTGCATATCGAGCAAGTCTAGCGCGATGCGACGGTCCTCGCTCAACGGGAACTCACCCCGGATATTGCGCCCTTCCACCGAAAGGGGAAGTGAGTCACCCGCCTCGAAACGCAACCAGGCTTCGAACAATTCCGAAGACGCCGCCGCGCTCAACTCCAAACGGCTGCCTTCGGGAAGGGTCACTTCCCCCGAGTGCAACTCCAAGAACTGTGGCGGAAGATTCGTGTAAGCCGGTGCATGAGCGTTAAGTTCCAAGGCATCAAGTACCGGTGGATGGAAGACATCCACACGATGCCAATCACCCGGCTGCCGGCCTCGGCTGAAGCGATAGGCGAAACTACTGCGGATGTCTTTCAGTCCATGTTCATAGTTCAGGTTCTGGTTCTCGAGCGTGAGCTCGACAGGCAAATCTCCCGTGTGATCGATCTCGAGTTTTACCCGACCGGAAAAACGCCATGGCAGATTTTGCGCCGCCGCCTTCAGTTCGACATCGCTGCCGGCCAGCAACTCCACGGACCCCGGCGAGACTTCGAGCCAGGCGCGCTCTTCGTAGTGCGCCGGATCGTCCGGCGTGACCAGGAATTCCAGAGGACGAATTCCAGCCGAGGAAGGAAGCAGCATGAGAAGCAGCGCCACAGCCACAAGGCCAAGACTGCCGAAGGTAAATCGTAGAGGCAACTGCGAAGCCGCCGGCAATCCCTCCGCGAGTTCGCCCACCGCGCGACTTAATACCGAGTCGAGAATTTCTGGTGAGTATCCCTTGCCGTCCAGCCTCCCGACGGCGTGATCCGACGCGGTCTCAAGCACCTGACTTTTGTTCCTGCGCCCTTCCACCTCACGCAACAGGCGCTGGGCAGAAGGAAGACGCCGCCAAGGCCAGAGCAGGGAGAGCAGCACGGGAAGGAGAATGAGAATCCAAAAAACCGTGGACAAGATTTCGCCCGATGACGGCGCAGCCGGCGGCCGGTAGCGGATGATAAGCGCGAAAATCAGACCCGTTATTCCCTGGGCCAGTTTCACCCAGGGCAGACTGGCCAGCCAATGCCTACGACGGGACCGGCTAAGCTCCCTTTTCAGCAGGCGCGCGAAGCGTCCGCGGGATCGATCATCATGGGCTGGGCTCATTGTTCGTTCCGGGTCAGGGCATAATAGAGAACATTGACGGCCATGCGGAAGGCCGCTTCACGTTTTTCGGGAGGGTTCTTGTGCACACTCGAATCTTCCAGGCCATCGCCGATATCGGCCTCATGGGTATAGAAAACCGACAAACGTCCATCGAGGAAAACGCCCCATCCCTGGGGCGGCTTCCCGTCATGCTCATGGATTTTGGGAACCCCCACAAGCTCGTACCAGGAATGATAGATGGGGTGGTCCTGCGGAACAAGCTCCAGTGAGGCTTCGGGGAAGAGCCGCCCCATGGCCATACGGAAGGAGGGGTCCATACCGTAGTTGTCGTCGGCGTAAAGGAAACCCCCGCCCTCAAGCCATTCGCGCAGGGCTTTCTCCTCTTCCTCGCTGAAACGCAGCTGCCCATGGCCGGTCATGTAGACAAATGGCATGCGGCGTAGCGCCGGATCCAGAGGACGCAGCACCACTTCGCGCTCGGCGGCCTCCAGCCCAGTACGACGCTCAACTTCATCGAGCCAATTGGGAATGCTGCTGGGATCCGCGTACCAATCGCCGCCGCCGCCGTATTGCAGGCGCCCGATTTGCAGCTCGGTGGCGGCCAGAGGCGCGGCGAGAAGAAGGATCAGGAAGAGAATTCTAAACATCAACGGCCTCCGGTAGACAGAGCAGGGAAATGGCACCACCCTCGGGATGATTTTCGATGCGCAGCTGCCCGCCCATCTCCTCGCTGAGCTGGGCGCAGATTGCCAGGCCCAGTCCAGTTCCCGAGGTCTTGGTGGAAAAATAGGGTTCGAAGAGTCTATCGCGAAGCTCTTCGGGAATTCCCGGACCATGATCCCGAAGACTGAGCTCCACACCCATTTCCACTCGCCGCCAATTCAATTCGAGACGATCGCCCTCCTCCATGGCCTCCCTTGCGTTCTCCACCAAATTCAGAATGATCTTCCTCAGCGCCTCCCGATCGGCACGCACATTCAGCGCGAGGGGCTCGGGCATTGTCACCTTAAGGGCCGAGCCGGCGTAGGGCGCCACCACTTCAGCCGCCAACTCGGGCAAATTCACCGAGCTGATCTCCAGTTTCTGGCCGCGACCGAAGCTGGAGAAATCGCGGGCGATGCGCCGGAGAATTTCCACCTGCTCATAGAGCGTGGCCACGGTGTCGCTGAAAATAGCATCGAAGTTGGGTTTTTTATCGCGCCAGGCCCGCTCCATGTGCTGAACCGAAAGCTTGATGGGCGTCAGCGGATTCTTGATCTCGTGAGCTACCTGCCGAGCCATTTCGCTCCAGGCTTCCAGTCGTTTCTTGCGCACCACTTCGCGCTGGGCCTCTTCCAAGTGATCGGTCATGCGATTGAATGATGAAACCAGTTCGCCGATCTCATCGCCTCCGGATTCCGCCAATCGCTCGCTGAAGTCGCCGTCTGCCACACGTCGTGTGCCAAGTTGCAGACGCTGGATGGGCACGAAGATTCGCCGGGAAAGCCATCCGCCCAGGGACAGGGCCATGAGTAAGAGCAAGGAGGCCAAGGCGAAAACCTGCCCGGTGGCCTGGCGCATGGCCAGACTACGATCCTCGCGGCCCGCTGGATTCTGACTGCTGAGCACCCCCACCGGCGCGCCTCCCACACCGGGCAAGGTCAGAAGGGCGCGCTGGAAGCGCCCGTCCTCGTCTCGCTCGCTCAGAGGATGGGAATCACCCTTTGTTTTGGATAAACGCTCCACGCTGCTCATGCGAAGCCGCGGGGGAACCCAACCGAGACCGTAGGGCTCCACGCGATTGCTATGCAATAGTTCTCCGCCGCCATAGAGGCTCAAGTCGCCACCAATACCCTCGGCGAGTCCGGCGACCTGATCGGCACCGATCTTCATGCGATAGAACACCAG
>JACNKJ010000077.1 GCA_014382085.1 bacterium | reverse complement strand
GGGCCCTTTTTTTGTGAGGATCCATGGCCAGCGAAAAACTAAAAGTCGGCATCATCGGAACGGGCATCCACGGAGCTCGCTATGCGCGTCACATCCTGGAAGATGTGCCGGCCTTGGACCTTGTGGCCATCAGTCGGCGCTCTGCTGAGGGCGGGAAGCAAGCGCGAGATTGGAACTGCCGCTATCACTCCAACTGGCGCGCACTGCTGGAAGACGCTGAAGTCGATGCCATTATTGCAGTGCTCACACCGAACCTGCATGCCGACATCGCCGAGGCCTGCGCGACAAGCGGCAAGCCCTTACTGCTGGAGAAACCTCTGGCCGTGGATGCCGCTTCTGGTTCGCGTGTTCTCGCCGCCGCCGATGATGTGCCCATCACCGTGGCCCAGACACTTCGCTACAACCCCGTCATTCGCGCTTTGCGCGACGAGCTTTCCCGCGCGGGCGAGCTCTACAGTTTCAGTGCGGATCAACGCCTAGAGCCGTCCACGCACCCTTGGCTCACCGACCCTGCGGTGGCCGGCGGCGGCGTGATCCTGCACACCGCCGTGCATCTCTTCGATGCGCTCAGGTTCATCACCGGGCGCCAGATCGAGGCGGTTCGCGGCCAGGCATGGAAGCGGCACAATCCCAATCTGGAAGATCACTTTCTCGGCGAGCTGTGTCTTGCCGGCGACATTTGTGGCAGCGTCGAGGTGAGCAAGATAGGCCCGGCCCGCAGCGGCCGCTACGCATTCGTTGGCAGCGAAGGCACACTGGTGGGGGATCAGATTCACGGCAGCCTGGAGTTCATTCGGGGCGCGAAGATCGAAACCCTTGCAAAGTTCGAAGCCCTTCCCACTCTGCCGCTCTTATTGGACGACTGGCATCGCTTCCTGCGCGGTGAAGGAGAGAATCCCATTAGCGCCGAAGACGGATATGCGGCGCTCCGCGTCTGCGCGGCCGCGCGTCAGGCTGCAAAAGATGGCGATTGGGTGGTAGCGTGATATCTTGGAAGCTTCTGGCAAGCGGCCCCATGGGGCCAGGGGATTTGCGAGTCGAGTTCCACGATGAGATAAGGGAACTGTCGGCCGAACTTGAGGCCGAGATCTCAGCGCACTGGGAAACCGCCCTGGCCGAAGCCAAGGAAAAAGGGCAGCGGCTCTTCGATGGCGCCCTGTTTAACCTGGAAGCGGTGGAGGGAAGCGAACTCCGACTCAGCCTTACGAGCTACCGCCGCTGGACCTACGCTGCCGGACGAGAAGGTGGCGCGAAAATCAGCCGTCCTTTGGCAAGTTGCGCGGCCGTGATCAGCGCCGACGATCGCTTGCTACTTCAAGAGCGCAGCGCGGAGGTGGCCGAGGGTGCGGGGCTGCTCCATGTGCCCGGAGGGCATCCGGATCCTTCGCGCGATTTGCGCGATGGACTTCCTGATCTTTTCGCTGCCATGGAAGCAGAGCTTCGGGAAGAGCTGGCTCTGGGGCCGGAAGACCTGGACCAGGGCCGCGTTCTTGCAATCATCGAGAATATGGACAATGGAAAACCCGAGCTCCTCTTTCTTTATCGCAGCAAATTGAGCTCCGAAGAAATCGCCGCGCGCTCCATGGGCGGCCGGGATATTTACGAGTATGATTCCTTATACTTCCTTCCTGCGGAAAGCGAAAAGCTTGCCGACTTCCTGGCTGAAAATGAAGAGCGCCTGGCAGTACCCAGTCGGGCACTGTTCCATTTTCTGGTCCATGGCAGTGGATGAAAACCCTTGGTCCTTGAATCCCTATTCATGTGCGCTGAATAGCTAATCTGTCTCTCTGGGTTTAACTCGGGATGCTGTGTCTGTTATAATAAAGTCCATCGCAGATCCAGACATCAGACCCGGAAACGGGGAGGCAAACATGAAACTCGCGATCACCCTGCTATTGCTATTCTTTATAGTCTTTCCTGTCTTTTCCGCCACCGTCACCTAGACGAGTGAGGTGAGCCTTCAAGGCACCGATTGGGACAAACCGAAAACAGAACGCCCGGCCGATGGCAGCCGGGCGTTTCCATTGAATCGAAATTTCACTTAGGCCAAAGACTCGCTGGGCGCAGCCTCCAATGCCTTGGACACGATCTCGAAGACATTGGCCGACAGCTCGGGTTCGGCCAGGATGCGTTCCAGTTCGGCCTTCATAAGGCTCTGACGCTCCTCGTCGAACTTGGTCCAGCGGTTGAAACTGCCGGCAAGGCGCGCTGCCACCTGGGGGTTGGTTTTGTTCAGCGCGATGATCTGATCGGCGATGAACCGGTAGCCCGATCCATCTCGCGCATGGAAACGCAGAGGATTGCCATAGGCGAATGCGCTGATGAGCGCGCGCACTTTGTTGGGGTTGAGCGCATCCCAGGCCGGATGCTGCATGAGGCCCTTCACTTCTTCCAGGGTTCCCGGCAGTGGCGACCAGGCCTGGGTGGAGAACCACTTGTCCATGACGAGTTCATCGTTCATCCATTTTTCGGCGAAGGCAGCCAGAGTCGATTTGCGCTCGGGTACCTCGTGAGCATTCAGAATGCCCAAGGCTGACAGTGAGTCGGTCATGTTGGTGGCGGTATCGAATTGCTTCTGCGCAAGTGCGCGAGCCGCTTCATCCTTTTGAGTCATGATGTAGGAGAGGGCCACGTTGGCCAGAGCGCGGCGCCCCATGGACTCAGGATCAATGTCGAAGGGCGCATCGATGTGATTGCTCGCATAGACTGCCTCGAACTCAGACCTCAATGCCTCGCCCAGGCTGCTTCGCAGGAATTGCCCGGCCTCGTGAATGGCTTCGGGATCCACCACATCCACCAACTCGGCGAGATAACCTGCTCCAGGCAGGGTGAGGGTTTGGGCGGCCAGTGCCTTATCCAGATTGGGATTGCTCAGGATTTCGCGGAAGGAATCGATGATCACCGGATCGCAGCTCAGCTCGCGCCCGGCCTGATAGTCTTCCACCAGGGAGAGTAAAAGGTCGGTGGCGAGCTGCTGACCGGCCTCCCAGCGGTTGAAGGAATCTGTATCGCGACTCATGAGGAAACTGAGTTCTTCGTGAGTCAGATCGGTGTTCAGACGCACTGGCGCCGAGAATCCACGAAGTAGGGAAGGAGTGGGCTCTTCGGGCAGGTTCACGAAGCGGAATTCCTGCGTGGCCTCCTTCAGGTGCAACACGCGCTCGTTTGCTCCGGGAGTATCTTCACCTTCGAGCTGCAGCGGGAGCTGTGTTCCGTCGGCCGCAAAGAGCGCCGTAAGCACGGGGATGTGCATGGGCTTCTTGTTCGTCTGGCCCGGTGTGTCCGGAATCTCCTGGTTGATGGTGAGAGTGTAAACGCCCGTGTCCGCATCATGGTTGCGACTCACGTGGATCTCCGGCGTGCCGGCCTGATCATACCAGAGTTTGAACTGAGTCAGATCCACGCCCGAGGCATCTGCCATGGCGGCTGCGAAATCGTCGGTGGTCACGGCGGAATTGTCGTGGCGCTCGAAGTAAAGATCCATGCCCGCGCGGAAGGCTTCGGCTCCGATGATGGTGCGCATCATCCGCAAAACTTCAGCGCCCTTCTCGTAGACGGTGGCCGTGTAGAAGTTGTTCATCTCAATGTAGGATTGCGGCCTCACGGGATGAGCCATGGGGCCGGCATCTTCGGGGAACTGCCCCGAGCGCAGCACGCGCACACTGTCGATGCGCTCCACCGCCGCCGAGTTCATGTCGGCGGTGAAGAGCTGATCGCGTAGAACGGTGAGCCCTTCCTTGAGGCTGAGCTGGAACCAGGAATTGACCGTGACGCGATTGCCCGTCCAATTGTGAAAGTATTCATGGGCGATGACCGCTTCCACGTTCACGAAGTCGCCGTCGGTGGCGGTTTCCTGGCGGGCGAGCACATACTTGGAATTGAAAATGTTCAGCGACTTGTTTTCCATGGCGCCCATATTGAAGTCGCTCACGGCCACGATGTTGAAAATGTCCAGGTCGTACTCGAGACCGAATACATCCTCGTCCCATTTCATGGATTTGATCAGGGAGCGCATGGCGTGATCCACGCGGTCCAGGTCGCCCTCACGCACCCAGATGCGCAGGGTCACCTTGCGTCCCGAGCTTGTGGTAAAATGATTTTCGTGGGCCTTGAGGTCGCCGGCCACCAGGGCGAAGAGGTAACTGGGCTTGGGGAAGGGATCTTCCCAAACCGAAAAATGCCGACCGCCATCCAATTCGCCTTCTTCCATGAGATTGCCGTTGGAAAGCAACACCGGATAGGCCTTCTTCTCAGCCTCTACCCGCACGGTATAGCGCGCCATGACATCGGGCCGGTCCAGGAAGTAGGTGATCTTCCGAAAGCCTTCGGCCTCGCACTGAGTGCAGAAGTTTCCACCGGATTTGTAGAGCCCTTCCAGGCTGGTATTGGTTTCGGGATGAATTCGCACGACAGTTTCTAAAAGGAATGCGTCGGGTGTCGCGGGAAGCCTTAGGCTTTCCTCATCGATCTCAATTTCATCCAGGGGGACTTCCTCGCCATCCACCTTGATGGAAATCAACTCCAGGTTGCGCCCGTGTAGGAGCAAGGCCGAACCGCTGGCCTTCGCCTTGGGATTGCGCCGGAAGGCGCTCTTGGCGGTGACAACGCTAAGATCTTCGCCCAGTTCGAAGTGCAAATCCACGGTGTCGATGAGATACTCGGAAGGGCGGTAGTCCTTCAAGTACTTGGCCTGCGGTTTATTTTCGGACATGAGTGCATTCTCCATGTGAACGAATGGGAATTGGGAGTCAGGATTTCGGAACAGGAATGTTTTCCAATCTCAAACATTTGCGTTTGGCCGCGAGGCCACCGGCGAAGCCGCCGAGCTTGCCGCCGGAAGCGAGAACTCGGTGGCAGGCCACGAAGGGCCAAAGTGGATTTCGATGAACGGCTCCGCCCACGGCTCGCGATGCGCCGGGCTGGCCCACGCGTTTGGCCAGTTCACCATAAGTCGTCGCCTCTCCCCAGGGAACCTTGGCCAGTTCTTTCAAGATCTTGGTGCTGAACTCTCCTTGACCGGAGAAGTCCAACGCGGGAATCTTGCCGGGGTTTTCACCGAGGAAGTAGCGGGAAAGCCAATCCCGGGATGCGACAAGATGACCCTCGGCTTTGCCGGGTGCCAGGAAGTTTGCCGGAAGAGCGCCCTTTTTGTAGGCTGTGTTTTCCTTCTTGCTCGAAGCCACGGCGTAGAGGCCGCGGTCAGAGGCGAAAAGGCCGAGGAGTCCGTAGGGACTATCTACTTCGATCCAGCGCATGTCGCTCCTTTCCTGACTATCCTAGGTCATCCGGACCAGGGAGACAAGACGCTTGAAGATTCAAGTTTTCACCGATTTCGACGGCACCATCACCGAGCGCGACACCCTAGTGCACCTGCTGGACAAGTATGTGGGCGGCAACTGGTATGAAATCGAGGACCGTGTAGACGACGGTAGCCTCAGCGAGGAGCAGGGCCTGCGCCAGGAAATCGCCCTGTTGACGGCACCTTTTGAAGAGGCTTTGGCCTCGGTGCTTGATGAAGTACCGGTGGATTCAGGATTCTCGGAATTCGCAGCCTATTGCGAAAGCAAGGGCTGGCCTCTCAGTATTCTGTCCGGTGGCCTCAAGCCGCTCATCGCGGCGGTGATGGAGGCTCAAGGTTTGTCCCATCTGCCGCTTTACGCCAACGATCTGACCTTCGAGGACGATGGCCGCTGGCGCGTGATTCCGGCCACGACGCCGCGCATCAACAAGCTCTGCAATCACTGCAAAAGCTGGTGGTTGGCGGAAAGTCTCGATCCGGTGATCTACATTGGCGACGGCACCACCGACCGCTGCCCAGGCGCGCGGGCCGATCTGCTCTTTGCCAAGGGATCCCTGGCCGACTGGTGCGAGCGGGAAAAAGTAGCCCATGTACGTTGGGAAAAGTTCGAGGAAATTCTCGCCTGGCTCAGCGGCCTACGCGGCGAGGCATGGCTCGACACCCTGACCGCGCCCTAGTCGAAGCGGGTGATCATCACTCCATAGAAGCGATCCACCCGGCTGAGATAATCGCTCAGCGGAACCTTCACCACGCGGCCGCCCTCGTAGTGTCCCTCAAGTGCGCTCGAAGCCGCATGCACCAGCCAGGGTCGGCCCTCCTCCACAATGACAATACCGATGTGGCCGATGACCAGGCCGTACTCCTTTCGCAGCTTGCGCGCGCCTTCGTGCATGGGGTTGAGCACCAGCCAGGCGATGTCGCCTTCGCGAAGATCGCTTTCCAGGAGCCTGGCCTGTGGTACGAAGTAGAAGCTGTCGGCAGCGTATCGGCTGCTGCCCACGCCGTCGAGGGCGGCGCCGGAAAGCTCGCGCGTGATGTTCCGGCCCCAGTGGCCTGTGCGGATCATGTCTAAGCTGAAATCCAGATGCTCGATGCGGTCGTAATTGGCGCGGCCCTCGGCATCGATGATGGAGTCCAGCTCCGCGCCGGCGAAGCGTGTACCCAGAGCCATGCGCAGGGCCGCCGTGGTGCTTGAGGATCGGGCCAATTCACTTGCGCGATAGGTGAGACTCACACAGTCGTGCAAAAAATCGCTGACGATAAGCCCTTCGCTCACGTATCCGCCGTCGGCCAGGCCGAATAAATAGCGGGATTCACTCGCCTCTTCGAAGCGCCGGGCCCAAAGGCCCACGCGCTCGGCGGTGGATGATCCCCGTTCGGCTGCCAAGAGAGAATCCATGGTAGCGGCGGGATAGAGGGTCTTGGCGTTACGCTGGGCCAGGGCTTCGAAGGGATCCACCTGTCCGCAGGCAGTTGCGGACATGAGGATCGGGAAAAGCGAAAGGAATAGTATTGTTTTCATGGGCCAAGGCTAGTTGCATGGAAGTCAGAGGTCAATCGTTGATGCACTTCGCCCTCGCATGTATATTCTCCGCACCCTTCACCCACGGATGTTCCCATGAGCCTTGCTCCCATCAGGCGGAAAATTGAATCTGGCCAGCGATTGACTCGCGAAGATGCTTTAGCCCTCTACCGCAGCGAAGATTTCTTCGCATTGGCCGAAATGGCCGATGCGGTGAACGTTCGAAAGAACGGCAATAAGGTCTACTTCAACATCAATCGGCACATCAATCCCACCAACGTTTGCGTTTACGCCAAGAGCTGTCAGTTCTGCTCCTTCGCGGCGAGCTTGAAGGACGATCACGGCTACACCATGAGCGATGAACAGATTCTCGAAGCAGCTGCCGGCATGGAGGCCGAAGGCGCGCGGGAAATTCACATCGTGGGGGGGATTCATCCCAGGCTGAAGTACGATTGGTATCGCGGCATCATCAGTATGCTGCACGAGGCGCATCCCGAAGTTCATCTGAAGGCCTGGACGGCGGTGGAGATCGATCACTTCACGCGGCTTACTGGTTGGACCACTGAAGAGGTGCTGGCCGACATGCGGAGCGCCGGGGTGGGCAGCCTGCCCGGCGGCGGCGCGGAGATCTTTCAGGAAGACATTCGCGAGAAACTTTGCGGTCACAAGAGCTGGACCGACCGTTGGTTCGAGGTGCACAAGGCGGCCCACGAGTTAGGCCTCCGTTCCAACGCCACCATGCTTTACGGGCACATCGAGGCGCTGGAAGATCGCGTGGATCACATGGATCGCCTGCGCACCTTGCAGGATGAAACCGGTGGCTTCCAGGCTTTCATCCCCCTGGCCTACCACCCCGAGAACAACCCGCTTCCGGTGGACACCTTCACCACAGGCATGGACGATCTTCGAACCCTGGCCGTGGCGCGGCTCTTCCTGGACAACTTCCAGCATGTGAAAACCTACTGGATCATGGTCACCGAAAAACTCAGCCAACTGGGTCTTAGGTTTGGCGCCAATGACATTGACGGCACGGTGGTGCGCGAGCGCATTACCCACGATGCGGGTGGAACCACACCCGAACACATTCGCCAGGAAGAGTTGGTGCGGCTCATCAAGAAGGCGGGCCGGGTGCCTGTGGAACGCAACACGGTCTACGAGGAGATTGCGCTATGGCAATAAGCGAGGCGAAAAGCCGGACGGATCTTTCGGTCTTGCTCGATAGCGCGGCCCAGGGACAGCGCGTCAGTCGAGAAGAGGCATTGCGGCTCTTTCGTGAAGCCGACCTGCTGGATCTCGGTCGCGCCGCCGATCTGCGCCGGGCCGCCATGCATCCGGAGGCTCAGGTTACCTTCATCCTGGATCGGAACATCAACTACACCAATGTCTGTAACGTCTACTGCAAGTTTTGCGCGTTCTATCGCCGGCCGGGACATGAGGAAACCTATGTTCTCACTCGCGAAGAATTGGG
>JACNKJ010000239.1 GCA_014382085.1 bacterium | reverse complement strand
CCCGAGGGAGTATCCTCACTCTGATTTACTTAGGCCCTCCGTCGCGCATCCCGCAAAATGAGACCCAATTCGGGCAAAACCAGTTTCTCCATGGCAAGTTTCACGCCTCCGGGTGAGCCCGGCATGGCTACGATGGCTTGCTCTCCAAGCGTGCCCGCCAGAGCACCGCTGAGCATGGCGGCCGCACCGATTTCTTCATAACTGAGCATTCTAAATAGTTCGCCGAATCCGGGAATCATCTTTTCACAGAGATCTTTCACCACTCCCGCAGTCCGGTCGCGGAGACCCACACCCGTTCCACCGCTGAGTAGTGCAGCGTCGCAGCCTTGGAGTGAGAGGCTCTCCATGATGGCAGCCTTAATAGCGCCGGGATCGTCGGGCACGATGCGTCGGGCGACAATCCCATGCCCCGCATTTTCCAACATGGATACCATGAGCGCACCGGAGCGATCGTCATCGAGAGTGCGGGTGTCGCTGACCGTGATCAGCGCGATGGACAAATTTTCCGGTGCTTCGCGTCGGTGGGATAGGTGACTCGGCGTTTCGCTCATGACTCCTCCTTTTACGGAATTCATAGCACAGACAGCGGCTCTAGGCTAACATCCCATTCATGGACACCCACAGCTACGACCGGCTCCGTGAAAACCTTCTGAATTGGTTCGACCTTGAGCGCCGTCCCATGCCCTGGCGCGAGGATCCCAGCCCCTACAAGGTTTGGATTTCCGAGATCATGCTTCAGCAGACCCAGGTTGCGACGGTCATTCCCTATTTTGAGAAATTCGTCGAGCGTTTTCCCACGCCCCGAGCTCTGGCGGAAGCGGACGAGGAAGAGGTTCTCAACCATTGGAGCGGGCTGGGCTACTATCGCCGCGCGCGCAATCTTCGCAAAGCCGCGCAGGTTTTGCTGGATGAACATGATGGCGATCTTCCTCGCGACCTGGAGAGCCTAAAAGCGCTTCCCGGTGTGGGTCGCTACACCGCAGGCGCCATTGCCTCCATCGCATTCGGAACGCCCGCTCCCGCCGTTGACGGAAATCAGATTCGTGTACTTACACGCCTGGCGGCCCTCGATGGCGACACCACCCGCAACCCTCTCAAGGCCGAACTCTGGCAGCGGGCAAGCGAGCTTGTGGATTGCGATCGACCCGGCGACCTGAACCAAGCGCTCATGGAACTCGGCGCGCGCATCTGCAAACCTACCTCGCCCCGATGCAATGATTGTCCTGCGGCCAGCGAATGTGCCGCCTTCCGGGAAGAGCGGCAGGAAGATTTTCCGCGAAAGGATCCCGCTGCGAAGCCGCGGCCTGTGCGCGTAGAAGTAGGAGTCTTTCAACGCGGGGATCGGGTGCTGCTCAGCCGTGGCGAGCGACCCTTCCTCGGCGACCTCTGGAATCTTCCCTATCGAGTTCGTGACGGAGGCGGTTTTAAAGCGGAGAATTGGCGACAGCTGGGATTGGACGCGCCCGAGCTTCGCCACCTGGGCGAGCATCGCATGAGCATCACCCGATATCGCATCAGCCAAGAAACAGTTACCGGCGATGTGGAGTTGTTGGTGGGAGAAAATCTCCCCGAGTATCGCTGGTTCGCGCGAGCCGAGCTGGGGGGATTGGGCCTGCCTGCGTTTTCAAGAAAACTTCTGGATCGTTACATCGCTCCCGATGACAAAAAAACGCCCCGCTCCTGAGTCGGAGCGAGGCGGAAATATCCTAGTACATTTTCTTGATGCTATCCCAGGTACTGGGCGCTGTATCGGTGAATCCGCTGAGCAAAATGATGTTGCAGGGTTCGTAGTCGCAGGCGAAGGCCATGAGATCCGGCGGCGGTTCCAGGCAGTCTTCGTTATCGATGTCCCAGGCCTGGAAGGTGTGCAGGAAAATGCGCTCATCCAATTGAAAGCCTTCACCCACCGCATCGGCATAGAGCAAGCAATGAAAACCGGGATTTCCACAGCAGTCGATGCAGAGCGCGTAGTCCGCCCAGTTTTCCCCGAAGAGAGGATGCTCCATCCAGGGGTCCGGCCAGAAAGTACTGTAAATGCTCGTACCCGTGCCGTACATGTGCATTCCTGTTTCAAAACACATCCAACATGTTCCACCGAGACCGAAGTGCAATTCGCTAATCCACTCGCTCCCGCCCTCGGGCACGAGAACCATGCGAACGGTGGCCGAGGGATCTTCGGTGAATTGGTTGATGGTATAGGGGTCGTCGTCCGTGTCGATATCCAGAAGGATCTGGTAGGCAACTGCTGGAATCGCGGCAAGGAGAATGATGAGTACGATCGTGAGTTTCATAGGATCTCCTCTCGTTGAATTAGTAGAGTGCCTTGACCAGTTCCCAGCTGGCCGACATGGATTCAAATTCTTCCACCGATGAAACCGGCGCGCTTAGGAGAATGACGTTGCCGACGCCGTTGTGGAAGGCCATGAGGTCCGGCGGCGGTTCCTGGCAGATGTCGTGATCGATGTCCCAGGCCATGAAGTCGCGAATGAAAATGGACTCTTCCAGGAAGACCCCACCATCTACAACCTCGGCATAGAAAAAGATGTGGTAGCCGGGGTTTCCGCAACAATCAATGCAAGTGGCGCCACCGACTTCCGTGTAACCGAACAAGGGATGCTCGATCCACGGTTCGATGAAGTCGAAGAGTTCACAATAGGTGCCGTACATGTGGAAGAAATCCTCGAAGCAGAACCAACAGGTTCCGCCGAGGCCGAACTCAATGAAGGTTATCCACTCTCCTCCTGCTTCGGGGGCCAAGATCATTCGCACCAGCGCCGATTCGTCGGGAGTGCTTTCGTTGAGAGTGTAAGGATCGTCGTCCAGATCGATGTCTAGCAAGATCTGATAGGCTGCGACCGGGACGGCTGTGAAGATCAGGCAGATGAACAAGACGAACAGTCTATTCATGCTTCCTCCTGATGCCGCTATGGGGCGGTCGCGGGTCTTCGATGTTTCCCGTCGGGCGACCCGAACTCGGGGCCAATCCCCGACCCGGCGGAAAGGGGACCAGGATTTTCTCGAGCTATTCGCGGACATGCGAATCCTCTACTCGGATGCAATTGCTCCAAGTGCGCGGTGAGTTTTCAATTGAATTTGTGAGATCGGCGCAGACGGCGATGGCCGCCGAGAAGGGCAGGCAGGTACTGTGAATGTCCGCATCACTGTTCCTCGTCCCGATTTCAAAGGAATACTTCCCTTTGGCCGGCTAATTATATACTTTTCAGGCTTCCATGACCACAAATTCGACCGCGCAAGCGTCGCTGAGGAAAACTCATGTCCTACGATCCAGGAAAAATAGAGCCCAAGTGGCAGCAGTACTGGAGTGATCACAAGACTTTCCGTGCTGAGGATGGCGGGGACAAGCCCAAGTACTACGTGCTGGACATGTTTCCCTATCCCTCGGGCGACGGTCTGCACGTGGGGCATCCCGAGGGCTATACGGCCACCGACATCGTTTCGCGCTTCAAGCGCATGCGCGGATTCAATGTGCTCCATCCCATGGGATGGGACGCCTTCGGCCTGCCCGCCGAAAACTACGCCGTAAAGACGGGTACTCATCCGCGGGTAACCACCGAGAAGAACATTGCCACCTTCCGCCGTCAGCTTCAGATGTTCGGCTTCAGTTACGACTGGGACAGGGAAGTCTCCACCACCGATCCCAAGTACTACAAGTGGACGCAGTGGATCTTCACCCTTCTCTACAAGAAGGGCCTGGCCTACGAGGCCGAGGTCGCGGTGAACTGGTGCCCCGCTCTCGGCACGGTGTTGGCCAACGAAGAAGTGGTGGACGGCATGAGCGAGATCGGCGGGCATCCCGTGGTGCGCCGTCCCATGCGTCAGTGGATGCTCAAAATCACCGAGTACGCCGAGCGCCTTCTGGAGGATCTCGACGAGCTGGACTGGCCCGATTACATCAAAGACCTTCAGCGCAACTGGATCGGTCGCAGCGAAGGCGCGGAAGTGGATTTCGTGGTGGAAGGGCGCGAAGGGAAACTTCGCATCTTCACCACGCGTCCCGACACGCTCTTTGGCGCAACCTACATGGTGCTCAGTCCCGAGCATCCCTGGGTGGCCGATCTCTGCAACGCGGAATGTCGCGAAAACGTGAGGAGTTACTGCGCGGAGGCGGCACGCAAAAGCGATTTGGATCGACAGTCGTCCAAGGAAAAGTCGGGCGTCTTCACGGGTAGCTATGCGGTCAATCCGGCGAACAACGAGCGAATTCCCATTTGGATCGCCGACTACGTGATGATGGGTTACGGTACTGGCGCCATCATGGCCGTGCCCGGACAGGACGAGCGCGATTGGGAATTTGCCGAGACATTCAACTTGCCCATCATTCGCACCGTGCAGATTCCCGATGGATGGGAAGGCAAGGCCTATGTGGGCGAGGGCCCGGCCATCAACAGCGAGTTCCTCGACGGTCTCAGCGTGGATGAAGCCAAGGCGAAAATGACCGCCTGGCTGGAAGAGAAGAATCTGGGCAAGGCCAGCATCCAGTACAAGTTGCGCGACTGGCTTTTCAGCCGCCAGCGTTACTGGGGCGAGCCCTATCCCTTGCATCGACTTGAAGACGGAAGCATTCGTGCCCTGGAAGTGGACGAGCTTCCTCTCACGCTTCCCGAAGTCGATAAGTACGATCCCGCCGGCACCGGCGAGGGCCCCCTCGCGGCCATCAGTGAGTGGATCAATATTGAGGATCCCGTCACGGGTCAGAAGGCCAAGCGGGAAAGCAACACCATGCCTCAGTGGGCGGGAAGCTGCTGGTACTATTTGCGCTTCATCGATCCGGGGAATGCGGATGCGGCCTGGGACTCGAATCTTGAGAAGTATTGGTTGCCGGTGGATCTCTACCTCGGTGGCACAGAGCACGCGGTTTTGCATCTGCTCTACGCACGTTTCTGGCACAAGGTGCTCTTCGACCTCGGACTCGTCTCCACCAAGGAGCCTTTCCAGAAACTTCGAAACCAGGGAATGATCCTGGGCGAAAACGGCGAGAAGATGAGCAAGAGCCGAGGCAATGTGGTGAATCCCGATGACGTGATCCGCGATCACGGAAGCGATTCACTGCGTCTCTTTCTCATGTTCCTCGGGCCGCTTGAGCGCGACAAGCCATGGAGTACTACGGGTATCGAAGGTATCCATCGATTCCTCGATCGCAGCTGGCGCCTTTTCCACGATGGGGAAGATGCCCTTCATCCCGCCGTGCAAGATGTGGCTCCCGACGAAGAGACCCAGCGCCTGCTCCACAGGACCATCGCCGAGGTCACTCGTATGACCGAGGATCTTCGTTTCAACACGGCCATCAGCCTGATGATGATCTTCGTCAACGAGATGATGCCGAAGAAAGTGCGCAGCCGCGAAGCGCTGGAGAAATTCATCCTTTTGCTCGCGCCCTACGCGCCGCATCTGGCAGAAGAAATCTGGCACAGCCTCGGCCATGAAGAAACCATTGCCTACGTTCCTTGGCCCGACTTCGACGAGAAGTGGCTTGCCGAAGAAACGGTAACGGTTGTGGTGCAGGTGAACGGAAAGCTGCGCGACAGTTTCGAACTGCCGGCCGATGCCGACGAGGACGCCGTGAAGGCCAAGGTGGAAAGCAGTGAAAAGCTCGCGCCTTGGCTTGAGGGCAAGAGCATCGTCAAGACCATCTATGTGCCGGGCAAGCTGGTGAATTTGGTGGTGAAGTAGCAAGCTTCAGCCGAGCAAATGGGAAAATTGAAGGCGGCTCGACTGAGCCGCCTTCGATATTCCGGTCGCGATTGCACCGGAAGGGCCCACGCTAAGCGACTAGCGCTTGGGGGACTTTGGAGCCGGCTTCTGAGTCGGTTTGTTGCTGGGATTGGCCGGCTTCTTAGATTTCTTGCTTTTCATTTCTTCCTTGTTAGGCTCGTCTCGAGCACCGGGCCGGCTCGATTCGGATGGGATTTTCATTCGGACCCGGTTCCCTCGATGCAATTATCGCATCGAATGTGCCAGATCGAGTGTCACGACGGTCATTCTTATCTATAAGATTAATAAAGAGTTAGGGCGGGCGTATCGGGCCGATCATTCTGAGGCGCAAAAAAACAGCACTTGAATGCCGATAATAACGGAAGTAAGATACTGCCAAGAAAAGAAACGGAGTTATTGTGCTGATTCGTGTCCTCATCGTTGATGACGATCATCGCTTAGTCGAAAGGCTCGCAAACTTCCGTCAGAACCTGTCGGTGGATATTGTCCATAGTTGCGGGGATAAGAGCTTTTGGGATCGCCTCAAGAAGGGGGATGTTGATCTCGTATTGATTCACCGCGATCACCTAGGCGAGTACCCCGCGGCCTGGGTGCGGTCTTTGAGACGTCTTCCTGAGAGACCCGAGATCGTGGTGTTCTCTCCCCAGGAAAACGCCCGCGAGCGCGCCACGCTCCTGTCTTCAGGTTGCATCGCCGTGCTTCACATGGGTCTGCCCGACGAGGATGTTCTGGATGTGTTGGGAGCAATCCTTCGCCGTCTCATGCAAAATTCGTCCAAGCAATTGCGCTCGGATACACGGTCCGGCCTGAGCGATTTCCAATCCACCAGCACAGTGATGCAACACTTCATGGAAATGGTATCACGGGTGTCCACCTCGGAAAGCTCGGTGCTGATTCTAGGTGAGACAGGAGTGGGAAAGGAACGCTTGGCACAGGCCATCCACAACGATGGTCGTCGAAGCGATGGACCCTTCCTTGCCGTCAACTGCGGTGCCCTCCACGAGAGCCTGCTTGAGAGTGAGCTCTTCGGCCATGAGCAGGGTGCCTTCACGGGAGCGACTCGAACGAGGCGTGGGTATTTTGAGCTGGCCCATGGAGGAACACTCTTCCTGGACGAGATTGGCGAAATGCCCCTGCACCTTCAGGTCAAGTTGCTGCGAGTGTTACAGGAAAGACGCATCCAACGGGTCGGAGGGGAGCGATCGATTCCCGTGGATGTCCGTATCATGGCCGCCTCCAATCGCGATCTCGAGACCGAGGTGTCGGAAAAACGATTCCGGGCCGATCTATACTTTCGCCTTGCCGTGGTGACTCTCACGCTTCCATCCCTTAGGGAGCGCTGTGAGGACATCCCCTTCCTGGTCGAAAGCTATCTTAACCACTTTCGGGCCCAAATCAGGACAGAGGTGGAGAGCATTCACCCCGACGCACTGGAAGCGATGCTCCTCTACACCTGGCCGGGCAACGTCCGGGAACTGATCAACGTGATCGAACGCGCAGTGCTGCTTTGCGAAGGGAATGAAATCACATTAAAAGATCTTCCCTCGGCCATAGGAGGGAAAATGATCCCGGCAGATGGGGAGCGGGAATCGGAGTCGATCGGGGAAACACCACTTCTACTCGATGGTGGTATTTCTGGATACACGCTCAAGGAGCTGCGCGAGGCAACTCTTGACCGGATCGACCGCATCTACCTCGATCGCGTGTTGAGGGAATCGGGAGGCCGGGTTCAAGCGACTGCCGCACGAGCGGGACTCAGCGAGCGGGCGCTCTACGGGCTAATGCGCAAATTGAAACTCAGGAAAGAGGACTACCGATAATTAGGACGATTGGATTGTCCGTTGTTCGACTCATTGAACAAGCTCGTTTCCACTTCGTCGCGTTATGATGTTGAACCTGAAAGCGGTGACACGATTTGACTACAGGTCTGGCCATTTTCGATTTGGACGGCACTCTCGCCGACACCATCGCCGACATCGCCTTAACCATGAACGATGTGCTCGTGGCACGCGGGTACCCTGAGCATTCCCTCGACGATTATCGCCGCTTCGTGGGTAACGGAGTGGTGGCTCTGTCACGACGGGTCATACCTGAAGCCGATCACGCGATCGCCGACGATCTCGTCCAGGATTTTCGAGAGCTCTATCCATCGCGCATGTTCGACAACACCCTTCCTTTTCCCGGCATTCCCGAAACCCTCGATGCGCTCCTTAGCGCAGGTGTGGGCTTGGCCGTGCTAAGCAACAAACCTCACGCCATGACTCAGGAAATGTGCGCACGCCTTTTCGCAGCCTGGCCTTTCGAACCCGTTTGGGGGCAGATGCCCGAATGGAAGGTAAAACCCGATCCCGCGTCCACCCTAGAGGTCGCGAGGCGGCGAGGTGTGGATCCCGCTAACTGCGTTTTCATTGGAGACAGCGGAGTGGACATGGCCACGGGTAAGGCTGCAGGTATGAAATCTGATTGCGGGCTCTTGGGTTTCCTCGGACTTGATTAGTTTAATGATATTTGTGCTGTATCGTTTACTAACTACTATGATGATCTAAGACTCATAACTCTCTATGA
>JACNKJ010000234.1 GCA_014382085.1 bacterium | reverse complement strand
GTGGTCCCCGGTGAGGACTTCCGCGTGGAGGTCATCAACTCCAGAGAGAACGCAAATTTCGAGTGGCCATTCGGCACCGAAATCGATCCGGACACGGGCTTGCCCGACCGCGAACAAGCTCTGAACTTCGTCTACGAAAATTTGCAGCCGGGCCATCAAGCGCTCATTCGCAAGGACTTCTCCTCGTTGAATTTGCTGGCCTATCGGCAGATCTCCTTCTACGCCCATCCGGACACGGCGGCGGTGAACGATGAAATCTTCTTTCGCGCTGCCTTCGACAGCCTTAACTACTACGAGCTGTCCATGGTCGCGCCCGAAGAGGGCTGGCGGGAAATGAACATCCAGCTCACCGACTGGACGGATCTCAAATTGCAGAGCGACGCCGACACGGTGGTGGCGCAGGTTAACGATCTGCTTATTCCCTCACGGAGCTACACCATTCGAAAAGTGGGTAACCCCGACCTGAGTCGAGTGAAGTCGATTTTCTTCGGCCTTAAAAACACGGGACAGGATCCGATCAGCGGCCAAACCTGGCTCAACGATGTTCGCCTGAAAGACGTGCGCCGCGACGCGGGCTATGCGGGCAAGCTCAATGCTTCGGCCAACATGGGTGGCGTGCTTACGGTGAACGCCAGCTTCCAGGAAACCGATCCGGAATTCCGCGGCCTAAGGGCCACACGTGGTACGGGTGTAACCAATCGAAATTGGAGCGTTAGCGCATCCACGAAATTGCAGCACTTCATACCCCTGGCCGGCTACAACTTGCCGATTTCAGGCAGCTTCAGTCGTGGTAAGAACACGCCTAAGTATGAGACGGGCAGCGATGTGGAGATCACCGACTCGGCACTGCGCGAGGAACAGTCGAGTGAATCGGTGAACCAGAAGCTCACATTGAGCTTGAACCGAAAGTCGTCGCGCAACGTGCTCATGCGCATTTTCTTGGACAATCTCAACCTCACCGGATCGCTCTCCCAACGAAAGAGCACGAGCCCCCAGCGCATCGAATTTCAGGAGCAGATCAGCCACGGCGCAACCTGGCAGGTGAACTTCAAAGAACGCACCCTGCCCATCTTCAGTTTTTCTCAGATGAGATGGGTGCCCAATAGCCTGAGCCTGTCCACGCGTACCGTTAGGAGCTGGCAGAAGCAGTGGATCGCCCTGGGCGATCGCTATACCCCCAATCCGGATTCGCGTTCGGGAACCATGTCGGACAATGCCAGCCTGAGCTGGAATTTCTTTCCCAGCCTGCGCACCAGCGTGACCGTGAGCGATAATCGCGATCTGGAACACGACAAGGCCATCAAGCGCGACTGGGGCGGGGTCGACGTAAACTTGGGGTTCCAAACCAGCCAGAATCAGAATTTCTCACTCGAATACACCCTGCCATTCTTCAGAAAGTTCAGGCCAAAGTTCACATTCTCCAGCGGCTATGGAGAATCTTTCCAAAACTTCTCGGGTATCGGTTCGGGCTCCACGGCCTTGGGGACCAAGCGCATCGACAACAATCACTCCATCAACACCGGCTACAACTTCGCTGTGGGTGACTGGGTCAAGAAGTGGTTGGGTGACCCGGGCGGCGACAAGGGCGGGCTCAACAGTTCGGCCATCATTCCTCCGGGCGGCAGCAGCCCTCGCCGAATGCCTCCACGAGTTCTCGTGCCTGTGGATCCCACTCGAGGCCCCGACCCGCGTCAACGTCGTCGAGTGAGCCGTCGCTTCGTGGAGGAACCCGAGCTTCCCGTGACGACCGAGGTCGTGGCTGAGAGCGACACGGTACAGAAGCGCTTCGAGCCCTTGAAGGTCGCCATGAGCGTCCTGCGATCTCTGGGAGGCCTCAAGCCGGTCAAAGTGGACATGAGTCGCACTCTCAAAACTAACTACAACAATGTGATTGGTCAGCCGGACATGCTCTATCGCTTCGGCTTCTCGGAAGATCCCAAGTTGGGTGGAATCGTCGACAACGAAATCGTGGAGGCGAAACCGGCGGACAGTCGCAACGAGACGCGGAACCTGAAAGCGTCCACGAGCATGACGCTGAGAGAGAGCATCCAGCTTTCCACCAATTTCGAATGGAGTCAGACTCTCCGCAGCAGCACCGGGGTGAAAACCGACAACACCACCCGTCGCTGGCCCAATGTGGGTTTGGAATTCACCGGTGTGGAAAAGTGGAGGGTCTTCGGCAATCTCATGGAAAGCAGTTCCATGGGTGTGAACTACAACAAGAATCGCAGCGACACGCGGAACTTCGGTACGGGTTTCAAAACCAGCAACGAGACGCTGAGCATCTCGCCCAATTGGTCCATCGGATGGGCCAATGACATGCGTACCAACTTCAACGTGACCTGGACCAGCAACACCAGCGGGCAGGCCACGCAGACCACCCGCAACAACAGTCTGAAATTCGGCATGGATTTCTCCCACCACCTGTCGGCTCCCGGCGGCGTGAAAATTCCTGGACTCAAGTGGCTCCCCGCCTTTAAGAGTCGGATGGATCTGACAGCCAGCATGTCCTATTCACGATCCAAGAGCGTGAAGCTGTTGGAGGGTGGTTTCGAGGAGCCGCTCTCGGGCACACGCACCTTGAATTTCGCGCCGGGCGCGAGTTATCAATTCTCCGACAAGCTTTCCGGCGGCCTGACCCTGCGCTTCGGTCAAACCAAGACCGATCTCACGGGTGAGACGCGCACTTCGGTGGGTTTGACACTTCGCTCCACGCTCATTTTCTAAGCACGAACGGATTTCAATTGAAAGTCCTTCTCGCAACTCTTCTTTGCATGATGGCCGGTCTGGCCTCGTCTGAGATTCCCTCCTTCTCACAGGATCGCGCCTGGGAAGATCTCATCGCCCAGTGCGAAATGGGAGCCCGTGATCCGGGCTCGCCCGGGCACGAGGCCTGTGGGAAGTGGATTAAGGAACGCCTAGAATCTCTGGGTTATCAGGTAGAAGCTCACAGCTTCCGCATGCCCGATCCCTACTCGGAGGGGGAGTTGGAACTCACCAACTATCGGGCTTGGCTTCCTGGAACCCAGGACTATCCTTTAACCTTTGCCGCACATTGGGATACGCGGCCTCGAGCTGATTTGGATAAGGACGAGGCCCGGCGGGAGGAGCCCATCCTCGGTGCCAATGACGGAGCCAGCGGGGTAGCGGTGCTGCTCGAACTGGCCCGTCTCTGCGCCGAAAATGGGACGCCACTGCCCGTGGAATTCCTCTTTTTCGACGGTGAGGACTACGGTCGCTCGGGCGAACGGCACAACTATCTGCTTGGCTCTACACGATTTGTCCAGGATCATCCTGCCTACTCGCCGCGATTGCTCGTACTTCTGGACATGGTGGGCGGCAAGCATCTGAACATCCGTAAGGAGCCCTTCTCCAAGCAGGCGGCGCCGGGTCAGCTAGACCTCATTTTCAAGCTGGCCGAGGAAATGGGGTTGCCCGCTTTCATCCCAGAGGTCGGGCCGGCGGTCTGGGACGATCACATCCCCTTCATTCAGCGTGGAATCCCGGCCGTGGATCTGGTTGATTTTCGCTTTCCGGAGTGGCACACCTTGGACGATACACCCGAGGCCTTCTCCCCTGAGAGCCTTGCTCAGGTGGGGGCTCTCTGCGCCCGTGTGATCTTCGAAACCCCAGTCGTTTGGTAAATTACCTCTTGCGGGAGGGGCCAGCCTGGGCTACTGTATGCCTCGGAAGTGGGTGCAAGCCCACTTTTTTTCGTGTCCGCCCAGATTCCGAGGTCAGACATGCCGCGAGGCCTGGACCAACTGCTACGGGAGGAGGTCCGCGAAGCGGGCTTCGAACTCTATGACTGGTCGCTTAAGGCGGCCGGTAAGCGTGGTCGTCTGCTCCAGGTCAGCATCCACTCGGATAAGGGCGTCAATCTGGACCAATGCGCAGCCGTCAGCCGGACCCTGGGTAGGGCGCTGGAAGCGGAGGATCTCATCGAGGGGCGCTACATCCTCGAGGTTTCCTCACCGGGTATGGATCGCCCGCTGATGAGTCCACGACACTATGAAATCGCCAGGGGGCGTATCGCGAGAGTCCAGCATCGACAGGGCGAAAACGCCAGTCGAACTCTGGAAGGCGAGGTTTTGGGCCTGGAGGGATCGGTTCTCGTCCTGAAATCGGACGAGGCGGAAGAGAGGATTCCTCTGGCGGAAATTGACCGGGCCCGTCTCGTACCCCAGTTCCCCGGCCGAAAACGGAAGTCGGCGGGACCCACGGGAGGAAAGAAAAAATGAGTGAAGGCTTCTTCGATGCACTGATTCAGATCACGCGCGAGAGGAAGGTGGACCGGGAAACTCTCCTGGAAGCCCTCGCCTTTAGCCTGCGGTCGGCGGTCAGGCGCAAACATGGCAGCGAGGCCGAGGTGGACGTGGACATCTCTCCCGAAAAGGGCGAGATCGAAATCCATCTGGTTAAGCGCGTGGTAACCGAAGAGGACCTCATCAACGAGGATCAGGAATTCACGGTGGAAGAGGCCGAGGAATATGTGGACGACCCCGAAGTGGGCGACACGCTTCGCATTCCGCTGGAAGTGGCCGAGTTCGGCCGCAACGCCATTCTCATCGCCAAGCAGGTTTTGGTGCAGGGAGTGCGCGACGCCGAGCGCGAGATCGTCTTCAACGAGTATAGCGATCGCGTGGGCGAGATCATCACGGGTACGGTTCAGCAGATCGACCGCGGTTCCATATTGGTGAACCTGGGACGCACCGAGGCCCTGCTGCCCTGGCGCGAGCAGATTCGCCGCGAACGTTTTCACCAGAGCGAGAGCATCAAGGGTCTCGTGCTGGAAGTGCATCGCGAGAGCAAGGGCCCGCAGATCATTCTGTCGCGGACCCATCCGGATTTTCTGGCGCGTATGTTCGAGCAGGAAATTCCCGAAGTCTATGAAGGCCTTGTCGAATTGAAGGCCATCGCCCGTGAGCCGGGTTGGCGTTCCAAGGTGGCTGTTCAGTCCCACGACGAGCGTGTGGATCCGGTGGGCGCCTGCGTCGGCATGCGAGGCGCGCGCGTCATGGCCATCGTGAAGGAACTCAGCGGCGAGCGCATCGACATTGTCCCCTGGGACGAAGATGCCGCCACCTTCGTGTCTCGCGCCCTGTCCCCTGCCGTGGTTTCGGCCATCAAGGTGCGCAGTTGGGAAGGCCGGAGCATGCAGGTGATCGTCGACGAGGATCAGCTTTCCCTGGCCATCGGCCGCGAGGGGCAGAACGTGAGACTGGCTTCCCGCCTCACCGGTTGGAGCCTGGATTTGGTCACCTCCGAACTGCTGCGCATTCGCACGCGGGCCGAGGAAGAGCATCCCCTGGGGCTCACCGACATCGAGGGCATCAGCTCCAAGACCGCCGAGGCTCTCATCGAAGCGAATATTCAGTCCGTGGAGCAGCTCATTGCCGCAGGCTTTGAAGGCTTGCAGGAAGTTCCCGGCCTGGGCGAGAAGAAGGCGGAAAGCATTTTGGAGAAGGCCAGCCTGGCCTTGGAGAACATCGAAGCTCTGCGCAAGGAATTCATGGAGCGCGAGCAGGCCGTCCTCGAGGAGGAGCGCGCCCAGCGCGAACGACTCTTCAGTGATGACGAGGATTCGGAAGAGGGCGAAGAGTCCAAATCCGCAGCCGCCTCGACCAAGAAAGACGCCGTCCCCAAACTAACCTTCAGCGAAGTCGATGACGACGATGATGATGAGGAGGATGAAGAAGCTGAAGAGGTCGAGGACGAGGTGAAGGACGCTCCCTCCACTGAGAGCGGAGTCGATGCCTGATAAAAGCCTTAAGGAAGCCCTGCTTCCTTATTTGAACCTCGCTCGTAAGAGTGGGGGGCTGGAGATCGGTTTCAGGGCTACGAGAAGATCCCTGCACCGGCAACGTTGCAAGTTGATTATCCTGGCTTCGGACGCGGGAGATTCACTCCTGAAAATGGACCTTGGCCGGGTGCCCGTTCTTCGCCTTGTTGATAGAGTCACTTTGGGCGAATGGCTTGGGCGAAAAGAAGTATCGATACTCGGCATTACCGATCCCCATCTGGCCGAGACCCTTCGGAAGAAGGCGGAGGGATCCGATTCCGGCCCAGTTATTGGGAGGTAGCAGTGGCAAAGAGAGTTTATCAAGTGGCTAAGACCCACGGCGTCAAGGGAGTGGACCTTGTCCATTTCCTGCGTGACGAGGGCTTCGAGGTCAAGAGCCACATGTCTCCGCTCACGCCCGAGATGCTCGAGGCCGTGGAGAAGAAATACGCCTCCCCGAAAAAGGACGAGAAGAAGGCCGTAAAGAAAACGGCGAAGAAGGCCACTAAGAAGGTCGCCAAGAAGGCTGTGAAGAAGACGGCCAAAAAGGTTGCCAAAAAAGTAGCCAAGAAAGTCGACGAGAAAGTCGTCGAAGAGGCGCCCAAAGTCGAGACTCCCGAAATCGAAGTCCAGGTGGACGTCGAAGTCGAGGAGAAGCCCGTGGTGAAGGTGGCCAAGAAGCTGGCCGTGAAGACCACCAAAAAGGGCACCAAGGTTATCAAAGAGTCGGCGCCCGAGACCGAAAAGGCCAAGGATCCCGACGGCGACAAACCTGCCGTGGCAGAAGTTGTCCTTCCTCCCAAGGTTGAGAAGAAGGAGGAAAAGCCTCGGGTCATCAGGTATGCGCCGGGCTTCGGACCCGACGCCAAGCCCAAGCGTCCCCAGCGTCCTGCGTCTCAGGAATCGCCCCAGCAGGGACAGGGTGGCGCGTCCGGTGGAGAAATCGTCAAGGGTTTCCAGTTCAAAACCCAGGGACGTCGTCATGGCGCTCCGGGTGGAGGCGGCGGTGGAACAGGCGGGCGCGGGAACATCGCCAGTGCCCGCGGTGCGGCTCCGGGTGGAGCTTTCGGCCCCGGCAAGCGTCGTAAAAAGAAGAAGAAGGGCTCCGGACTCGACGAGCAGGAAATCGCCAAGAGCGTGCGTCTTGCCATGGCCGACTCCGGCGGCAAGACCAAGAAACGGCGCCGTGGACCAGGCGGCTCGGGTGAAGAGGGTGACGTAATCGAAGCCCCGACTCCCCTCAAGGTACTGCCCTTGTCTACGCTCTTTGAGCTAGCACAAGCCATGGACCTTCCCGAGACCGACATCATCGCCACCTGCATGCAGAACGGCATGATGGTCACCATCAATCAGCGTCTCGAGAAGGAAGACATCGAACTGATCGCCGCCGAGTACAACTTCGACGTGGAGTTCCTCAGCGAGTACGGCGAAGACAAGTTCGAAGAAGAGATCGAATACGCCGAAGAGGACCTGGAGCTTCGCGCGCCCGTGGTTACGGTCATGGGGCACGTTGATCACGGTAAGACCAAGCTGCTCGATTTCATTCGCAGCGCCAACGTGGTCGATAAAGAAGCGGGCGCCATCACCCAGCATATCGGCGCCTACTCGGTCCAGACTCCTCAGGGAAGGGTGACCTTCCTGGATACGCCGGGTCACGAGGCCTTCAGTGCCATGCGTGCGCGAGGCACCTCGGTGACGGATATCGTAATTCTCATCGTGGCGGCCAATGATTCGGTGATGCCCCAGACGGTTGAGGCCATCGATCATGCCAAGGCTGCGAAGGTTCCCATCATCGTGGCGGTCAATAAAATCGACCTGCCCGCGGCCGACCCCTCCAAGGTCAAGCAGGATCTGCTGCAGCACGGCATCACCGTCGAGGATTTCGGCGGCGACGTGCCGGTGGTGGAAATCTCGGCCAAGCAGGGCATCAACATCGATAAACTGCTGGAGATCGTTCTCCTGCAGGCGGAGGTGCTCGAACTCAAGGGCGCGCCGGACGTGCACGTTAAGGGCACGGTCATCGAATCGCGCAAGGATCCCGGCCGGGGCGTGGTCTTCACCGTGCTCGTTCAGCAGGGAACCCTGAGGGTTGGCGACAACTTCACCGTGGGCCAGTATCACGGCGCCGTTCGCGCCATGGTCGACGAGTGGGGAAACAAGGTGGAAGAGGTCGGACCGGGAATGCCCTCAGAGATCTTGGGCGCAGGCGGCGTACCCGAGCCCGGTGACAGTTTCATTCAGATGGACAGCGACCGCGAGGCTCGCGAGCTTTCTCTGAAACGTCAGCAGCTCAAGCGGGAACAGGAAATTCGCTACCAGCGTCACATGACCCTCGATCAGCTCTACACCCGAATTCAGAAGGGCGAGCTGCACGAACTCAACCTCATCATCAAGGGCGACGTGGCCGGTTCGGTGGAGGCAATGGCCGACAGTTTCCAGAAACTGTCCACCGAAGAAGTTAAAGTACAGGTGATCCACAAGGCTGTGGGTACCGTCACCGAGAGCGACGTGCTACTCGCTTCCACCAGAGATGCCATCATCATTGGCTTCCACGTGCGTC
>JACNKJ010000230.1 GCA_014382085.1 bacterium | reverse complement strand
CAGCTCAAGGGCCGCCGTCCAGCTCAATGGGTTGCCTTCGATGGCTGCATTGCACCAGGCCGCATGCAGTCGGCGCATCCCCTGCTCTTGCTTTTTAGGCTCAATCCAGGAATCCCGCGCCTTGGCAAGCAATGCGAGTTGATTCTCAAGCTGCTGGAATTCGATATGGGATCTCAAAATGGCTTTCTGGAAGGAATCGGGTAGCGGATTGCGGATAGCAAAATTAGGCCCCCACCCGCCGGAGGTCAAGTTCGGAACGGGTGAGGGCCATGGGACATTTGGGTCTAACTGGCCGCCAGGGCCTCCAAGCCGCCGAGGCCTGAAATAACGATACGGCGACGGTCGAACTGAATGAGTTGGGCTCGCCTGAACTGGTTCAGGGTGGCCGTGGTGGTCTCGCGGGTAGAACCAATCAGATTGGCCAGATCCTGGTGGGTGATGGGCGCCTCTAAACGGATCTCATTGCCGCAAACCTTGCCTTCACTGCGTGCCAGATTCAAGAGAAGGGCCGCAAGACGGCCTTTCACATCGCTGAAGACAAGGCGGGAAAGATTGTCGCGAGAATCCCAAAGGCGCTCGTTGACGATTCGGAGGAGGGTCATCAGCAATTCGGGACTTTCCAGGATCAATTCCTGGAAGCGGTCTCGGCGCAGAGCCAGCAAGCGCCCTCCTTCGAGGGCCACAGCCTGGGCACGGCGGTCGCTGTGTCCGAGCAGAGGTTCTAATCCGAAGACTTCGCCGGGTCCCATGATGCTCAGAATGACCTCTTTGCCGCATTCGGAGCAGCGGCTGAGCTTCACTCGACCGGATTGAATCACGTATACATACTCCGCATCCTCACCCGGAAGATAGATCTGCTCTCGCTTGCTGATATTGCGGGATGGCGACTCCAAGGACAGCTTGAGCTGCTGTTTGGGGCTGAGAGCGCTCAGCACCGTTATTCTATTATTATTTTTGTCGTTATTCATTTCACTGCCCCTTTTTTATCTTTTTAAACTACTCCGGGTCTTAGTGCTGGGGGTAAGTGCTCTGAATTGGTCACCCCCAGTCCTGAAATAGACCCATCAAGGGACGGACCGGAAAGGATTGGGAAGCCAGTGACAGCAAAGTCAATGAGTTAAGGGATTCTTTGGGTAGCACTAGGCCTGCTTGAGTATCTAATCCCGAAACAGGTCTCCAGAATTGAGAGACAATTGCTACGGAACTTCTATCTAATCTGGGCGTACGCAACACATTGTGCCCCACAGGCATCCCCACTTCAGAACGAATATAAGATATTCAGCTATTGACTAAACGCTCTAATCTGATATCTTGTCTGGAGTTATCCACGAAAGGAACGGCATTATGGAGTACTCGGAAGGCGAGCACGTCTTTTATCCCCGCCATGGGGTGGGAGAAATTCTTGGCGTTAGCACTCAGAAATGCGCTGGAAGCTCCGAAGAATGCCTCGGTGTCCACTTCGTACAACAGAATATGACCCTCCATATCCCCGTTTATCGCCTTGGAGCGGTGGGCCTGCGCAAGGTCATGACACGACAGAAGGTCAGCAAGGTGTTCGAGGCCCTCAAGGGTCGGGCCCGCTATAACACAAGCCATAGCCACAAAGAGCGGGTGAAGCACTACCAGAAGAAATTCGATACCGGCGATCCCCTCGAGCTGGCGGCCGTGGCTCGCGATCTGGCCCGCCTGTCCAAAAAGCAAGATTTAACCATGGATGAAGAGGGACTTTGCCGCAATTCCATCGATCTTCTTTCCAAAGAGATCTCCATCACGAAGAAGAAGCCCCCTACCGAGATGAGATCCGAGATCGAGACCGTCGTGTTCCGTTAGTTCTTCAAAAACGACGGACATTCAGATACATTGGGCGTCGGCACTGGCCGGCGCCCATTTCTTTTGCAGCGAGCTAGGCATGAATCCCCGCGTTACACTCATCGACCTCTCCCACGATGCCTTCAATCACATGGTGGCCACTGCGCGCACCTGCTATTCCGCGCGAGGTCTCGTGAGCGCTGAGCAGGTGGGGCTGGGAAATCTCAAAAAGCCGGACGCGGAGAGATTCAAGGCCCGCGATCGAATTGCCTCGAGCATTTTCCAGGCGGGTCATCACACAACCATTCAGCACGCTCAAGCTCGTTTCGCATTGGAAGGCGTCAGTCGCCATTTTCTCTGGAGCTTTCTGCACAGCCATCCCTTCTACAACTCCGAGCAGGTAAGCCAGCGCTATGTTCCGGTGAAGGACGGTCATTGGGTGCGCCCCAAGCTTTCGGCAGGCGCTGGCTCCAAATACGACGAGCTTGTGGCTTATCAATCCGAGGCTTATCGAAAACTCACGCTTCGGCTCATGGATCCCTGCCGAGCCGAGTACCTGAAGCTCTTCCCCGCGCGAAAAAACTGGCCCAAGCTTGAGGACGAGATCCTTAAACGCGCTCAGGAGATATCCCGTTACCTGCTGCCCCTGGCCACCACCGCCTACCTGCACCACACGGTGAGCGTCCTCACACTGCTTCGCTACCATCGTCTTTGCCGAACGGGAGATGCCCCACGCGAAACGGAACTGATCGTAAAATCCATGGTGGACCAGGTCCTCGCGGCGGAGCCCGACTATGCCCGTCTTGTGGAAGAGGCACTTCCCGCCGGCGAATCCCCTGAAGCAACTTTCTTCGAGACCCATGGAGGAGCGGCCGCCGAAGCAGCCGCCTTTCGGGCGGAATTCGACGTCTCGCTAAACGGCAAAGAAAGCAAACTCGTGGGATGGGACAGCAACGCCGAGAGCCTACTCGCCGACTCCGTCCGGCAAGTTCTGGGCCGGCCAAGTGCTTCTCTCGATGACGACAAGGCACTATCCTGGGCATTGGATCCCGCCAAGAATCGGCTCTGGGGCGAGACACTGAATCTGTCGAGCATGAGCGCTCTGGCTAGGCCACTCTATCACCCCCACTTCAGTTTCCGGCGGCGAATCAGTCACACAGCCGACAGCCAAGATCAGCGCCATCGCATGACGCCAGCCAGTCGCCCTTCGCTACTCGCGCAAGAAAACGGCGAGCCCGACTACGCCACTCCCGCACTCATCGCTGAAGTGCCGGAGGCCTTGCAGTTTTATCAGGAGAGCATGGAGCGCATATGGGACGGCATCGCGGCTTTTCGTCGTGCCGGCGGAAGCGCGGAAGATGCGCTATACCTGCTGCCCAACGCCAAGCGAATTCGCTATACGGAAAGCGCCGACCTGCTGAATTTGCGCCACAAGGCCGCCATGCGGCTTTGCTACAACGCGCAGGAAGAGATCTGGAGGATCACTTGGCAGGAGGTTCTGCAGATTAGGGAGAAGCTGCCGCGACTGGGTGTGGCGCTGCTGCCGCCCTGCAATCATCGCAAGGCCGCGGGAAGCAAACCCATCTGCCCGGAAGGTGCGCGATACTGCGGCGTGCCTGTTTGGAAATTACCCCTGGAAGATTACCGGCGCTCCCTCTGACCTAGTCTAGGTGCTCGGCCCAAATTTCTGCAGGATGGGCGACCTTTGCCGATACTCCGGCTTCCCGAAGCACTCGTTCCCATTGCATACGGCACCCAGGATTGGCCACCACCAGCATTTCGGCACCGCTGGCGACCAGCTCTTCTACTTTCGAACGAATCATAGTCTCGGACAGTTCGGGTTGATCCAAGAACCAAGTTCCACCTGCGCCGCAACATCGATCGGCGTGAGGCATTTCCACACGCTGGATCGTGGCGAGCCCGTCGAGGATTTCCCGGGGTCTTTCGGAAATGCCCTGAGCGTGAACCGCATGACAGGCGTCTTCATAGCTATAGAGCATGGGATCGGAGCAGGGCCTTGTCGATAGGATCTTCGCATCCATCACTTCGCTGAGATCTCTGACCCTCTGAGAAAACTCTCGGGCTCGTTCGGCCCAAGCCGGATCATCGGCCAACCAATTTCCGTACTCCTTCATGGCGGCCCCGCAACCGGCCGAAGTGGTGACCACCTCTTCTTCCCCTGCAAAGGCCTCAATGTTGCGTTTGGCCAATTCCCGCGAGCCTTCCAGATCTCCTCGATGTCGATGGATGGCCCCGCAGCAGGTCTCCTCCTTAGCTTCGCGATATCCGCCGAGACGATCCAGCAGACGCCTAGCCGCTTGATCTTCACCGGCAAAAAGGTGCGGGCCAACGCATCCCCGAAAATAGTAGTAGGCAGCCTTCGGCCGGGCGGTGGGCGCCTTTCTCGGAGCATTCAAACGAGGCATCCAGCGGAGGCCGCGAAGAAAGTCGAGTCCGGGCAGTCGATGCAAACGAAGCATTTTGGCCAGCGCGAAGATTCCCAGACGCTGCATATAGCGAAGATTGCGGAAAAGGCGATCCAGACGATTCTTGTCGCTGAGCATTTCGTCCAAGGCCCAGCGCTCCATGCGCCCGGCCAATCCTCGCTCAGGCCTGCGCGCGCGCAAACTTTCATGGGCGTGGTCGAGCATGCCCGAGTAAGGCACGCCTGCGGGGCATCGAGCCTCGCAAGCCAGGCAGCCCACGCACTCATCCAGATGATGGGTCCACTCGCCGGGAGAGCCGGCACTGGCGAGACGACCCATCAGAAGTATGCGACCACGCGGCCCCGAACCCTCGTCGCGCAAAATATCGTAGGTGGGACAGACCTCGAGGCAGAGTCCGCAGGAAACACATTCGAGGAGGTCGAAACCTCGGTGGAAATCAGCCAAGGAGCCACCTCCCCGGCGCCATGCGCCCGGAAGGATCCATGCCTCGAACTACGCGTTCTAAAAATGCGCGAGAAGGAACCGTGTCATAGAGCGAAGGAGCCTCGACACCACGTTTTACGATTTTGGCACGCCGATCCAACAGGGCGCCACCCAGATTGCCGAGCATTTGCATGGGTTCGGCCACCTGTTCTTCTGCGCGAAGGCGCGAAGAAGCAAGATCCAGAATCCAGCGGCTGCCCAAATAGGGAAGTGCCGCGATAAGTGCGGCGCCCATGCCGCGATATTCCCGCAGGAATCGGATCTCGCCGGATCGCGGAGGCTGGGGGAAGTCTCGAAGGATACTGTAAATCGTTCCGCGATTATCCTCTTCCCATACTTCCACGGGGCTGAGTCCAGCCGAGCCCAAACTTGCGAGAATTTTTTCGCGCATGACGGGGGCCAGGTTTTCACGTCCACTGATTTCCAAAAACAACCGCGGGCGCTCAGGGTGATCATCTAGCGTGAAACTGCGGGGAAGGAGCAGGGGGCCACCGAAGAAATCATGACGGGCGGCGAGTTCCAAACCGGCGCGTAATGCCGTTTCACGTTCGGAGTAATCGAGGACGAGAAGCTTTCGAAATGCGGGAATGGGACGGGTGCGCAAACGAAGCCCCGTGAAAACAGCCAAGCTGCCGCGGCTGCCGGCCATGAGACGTGGTAGATCGTAGCCGGTCACATTTTTAACGCTGCCAGCCCCCGCGCGGAATCGCAATCCGTCGGGCAATACCGCATCGAAGGCCAATAGACGGTCGCGTGCTGATCGATTCAAACGCCGGAAAGGCCAGGCCTCATCGGCGGAAACCACACCGGCCAGGGACCGCTGTTCGGAAAAAGGAACATCGAAATCAAGTTCCTGTCCCGATTCACGAAGGAAATCGCGAACTGCATTGAAGGGAGTGCCCGCTTCGGCCTCTAGCTGAAAATCCGCCAGCGAGAAATCACGAATCCCCGTAAGGGACGCGGTGGAAAGTATGCGCCCCACCGGGCCCGGAAGCGTCGCGATCTCTTCGGCCACTCGCGCACCTGTGGCAAAAACCAGTTCGGAGCCGCTTTCGCGCAGTGAGGCGGCGAGGTCTTCGGCGTCCTCGGGGCGAAGGAATACTGGCTCACTCGATTTGCCCGGCGAACTGACCACCGTCAATCGAGAAGGCGACGAGGTCTGTTCATCTTCACGGGGGAAAATCTTTCGCGGATTGAAGAGCCCCTCAGGATCCAAGGCGCGTTTAATACGCAACATGGGTGCACGATCCGCGGCACTAAGCGCGATGGGCATGTAGTCGGATTTCTCCGCACCAATGCCATGCTCGCCCGACAGGGTGCCTCCCAAATCCACCGCGATCTTCATAATGCCTTCGCAGGCGCGGTGCAATGAGGCTAGCTGAGTCGGATCACCGCGATCGTATCCGATGTTGGGATGCAGATTGCCGTCGCCCGCATGATAGACGCTGGAAACGTGCAGGCCCTCAGCGCGCACGCAGGCGTTCACGCGCTCCACGGCTTCGGCCAAGCGGCTGACCGGTACGCAAATATCCTGCACGAGCAAGTCGCGGTAGAGCCTTCCTGTAGCGCCGAAGTGACTTTTCCGCCCCCGCCATAGATGCTGCCGATGGGCCTCATCTCTGGCCTCGCGCACCCAAAGGGCACCGGCCTGTTCGAGAAGTTTCGAAGCTTCGGCGCGTTCCTCTTCCACTTCCTCCGGTAGCCCGTCCAACTCGACGATGAGAGCCGCTTCGGTTTCATCCGGATAACCTGTTTTCTTTCCCGAAACTTCCACCGTACGAATGGCGTCGCGGTCCATCATTTCCAAGGCGGCCGGTAGCTGGCCGCGAGCGAGAATAAGGGAGACCGCACGACTGGCCGATTCAAGACTGTCAAAGGGTGCCAGGAGCGTGGCAACGCGTTCGGGAAGCGGTGATAGCCTGAGACCCATAGCCGTGACCACGGCCAGCGTGCCTTCGCTACCAGTTATTAAGCCCGGCAAATCGAGGGGATCGGCACCCAAGGATGGATCGCCAAAACGATGGATCTCGCCACGATCATCCACCAACTCGAGACCAAAAACATGCTGACTGGTCACGCCGATTTTCAAACAGTGGGGACCGCCGGCGTTCTCGGCCACATTGCCGCCCAGGGTCGCAACGGTCTGACTGCTGGGGTCGGGTGCGAAGCAAAGTCCGTGAGGGGCCAGAAGCTCTTGGAGTTCACGATTGACTAGGCCCGGCTCGACCCAGGCTATTCGCTCGCGTGGATCCAGCGAGAGAACTTCCCTCATCCGAGTGAAGGAAAGCAGCCAACCACCTTCCATGGGAACGGCCCCCGCCGACAGACCGGTGCCCGCCCCTCGGGGAGTAATGGGAATGGACATCTCACGGGCCAGAGCTATAAGGGCCGCGACCTGTTCGCTTTTACGTGGGAATAGAACCAGGTCCGGCAAGCGCCGGTAGATCTTCTGGCTATCGTGCTCGTAGAGAGCGCGATCCTCTTCCGATGAAAGGATATCCTCCGGCGGGAGGATATCCCGCAGCTGTCGCGGCACGCGCTTAGTCATTGCCCCTGTCGAGGGAGAGGATGTTTACAAGGTCGCCGGTCTGACCGGCGAAGAGTCGAGTAGAGCTGCCCGTCACCTGAATATCAAGACCGATGCCGATGCTTTCCAGTTCGCTGATGGTATCGAAAGTCTGAAGATCGATACCAAAGATTCCGTGAGTTTCGAAATCTGAGTACCAGAGTTGAGTCATGTCGGAAGAAAGGAAAATTCGATCGGGGGATCCCAGCAAATCGGAACTGGCTACAATCTGTTCCAGATCGGAAAGGAGTCGTCTTTCCACACGTCCGGGGCCCACATAGGAGACCACGATTTCACCGTTTCCATTTAAACCGATATCTACGGGGCTGCCTGGTAGCATCACTTCTTGGAGAATGACCGGATCACCATCGATGCTCACCGCACGCAGCCGCCCTTCCGTGGGCGCGTCGGCGATGTAGAGAATTTGCGCTAGGATATCCACCGCCATAGTCGCACGCAGGAAGGTGTCGTCCAGCAGGTGAAGGGTGTCGCCCGGTGTAAAGCCATCGAGGTTCATGAAGATAGGCGGACCCGCGGCGACACTTGAAAGCAGCACGGTCTCGGCATCCACCCAGGCCAGGTCGGCGAGAGCGCTGAGGGTCAAAACAGCGCTATCTATTTCTTCAAGAGGTTCAAGTCTTACATGGGAAATTGAAGCGGGATTGCTGTTCACACTCACCCCTGCTGCCTCGGTTCCTGCGGCGTTGAACACCCAGAGGGCCGGTGCGATGGATGCCTCCAGGAAATCCAATTCCACGCCCTCTCCATTCACATGATGAATCATTCCCGAGTTTCGCCCCACGACCCAGCAGCTTTCCCCATCGGGATGCGCTACGAGGCTGGAGTTCTCCTCAAAGTCAGGCAGGTAGATCTGGGCGGCCGCGTCGATTTCCGATCGCGTACCGGTAGAGACATTTCCCGATTCATCGTAACTGTAAACCCGGTAGCTGAAGACTTCATTGGGCAGGAGATCCATGTCGGTGAAGGAATTGGTCGCACCTTCGTAAACAAGAAGGTTTAAGGAATCCGCGTTGCCGCCTTCGCT
>JACNKJ010000123.1 GCA_014382085.1 bacterium | reverse complement strand
TCTAGGCAATGTTTCCGGCAGGGCCCTGCCCCCTTCCTTGCTCATGGCCAATCTACAAGCCACGCTTCGGGCCCAGGCTGCCTCCGAAGAGCCCGTACGCGAGTGTGTTACTCGGGCCAATCGCATGCTACATCGCAGTACGGAACCCGAACGATTCGCCACGCTCGTCTATGCGGTTCTGGATGCGGAGTCCAATCACATCTGCTATTGTAACGCGGGACACGAACCGCCCCTGCACTTTTCGGGATCGGGCGAAATCCGGCGCCTGAGCACGGGGGGCATGTTGGTGGGCTTCATGGAAGAGGCTAGCTACGAAGACGAATGCCTTGATGTTGCTGCGGGCGATGTCATCGTGGCCTATTCGGACGGCGTTACCGATGCTGAAAATCCCGCCGAGGAACAGTTCGGCGAGGAGCGTCTGATTGAAGTGCTTCAAGGCGCCGCCGACCTGGATCCCAAGGAAATGCTCGCCCGCGTGATTGAAGCCGTGGAAGCTCATGCCGGTGAAGCACCCCAGTTCGACGATGTGACCATTGTGATTCTAAAGAGGATGGAATAATGCCGAGCCTGGAACTCAACGCCATCGTCAGCCAGCGCATTGAAGTTGCGCCGGGACTCATGGTGCTGCGGGTGGTTCCCGACGGCTGGGATCTCGCAGAGTTCCGCGCCGGTCAGTTCGCCGTCCTCGGCCTTCCGGGTTCGGCGCCGCGCTTTGAATTCACCGATGTGGAAGAAGTTTTTCCGGATCCGGACAAACTCATTCGCAGGGCCTATTCCATCGCTTCGGCGCCCGAGTCCTCAGACTATCTGGAGTTCTTCATCACCTTGGTTTCATCGGGCGCCTTAACGCCGCGGCTCTTCGCCCTCAAGCCCGGCGCACGCCTTTGGCTGGGGGAAAAGATCTCAGGCATGTTCACCTTGGATCAGATTCCCCAAGATAAGAATCTCATCTTGGTCGGGACGGGAACCGGTTTGGCACCCTATATGAGCATGGTACGCGGAGAGTTGCTCTGCGATAGGCAGCGTCGCTTCGCCGTTCTTCTCGGTGCACGGCACAGCTGGGATCTGGGTTACCGCAGCGAATTGAATACGCTCACGCGGGCCTGCGAGACCTTCAGCTATCTACCGGTGATCAGCCGTCCCGAGGAAGAGGTTACACCTTGGCAGGGGCGCAAGGGTTACGTGCAGCAGCTGTGGAAAAACGAAGAGCTGGCCGCCGAGTGGGGCTTCAAACCCAATCCCCAAAACAGCCATGTATTGCTGTGTGGAAACCCGGCCATGATCGAAGAAATGATGGAACTGCTCGTGTCCGATGGTTTTGTGGAGCACAGCAAGAAGCGGGCAGGACAGATCCACGTGGAGAAATACTGGTAAGTGAAATTGAATCGGAGGTAGGTCATGAGCGTTTGGGAAAAACTGGAATGGGAAACGATTTTTCCCGAGAATAAGGGAGTCATCTTGCTAAGGCTCTCCGGCGCTTTAGGTGGTAGTCGCGAAAGCTACGCCTTGCTCGACGAGGTTCGCGACAACTTGCGCGGAGACCACAAGAAGATCGTCTTCAATCTGGAAAACGTGGAGCGCATGACCAGCGCGGGTGTGGGCATTCTTTGCGCTATTTTCACGTCCATCGCCAATACGGATGGAAAGATGTATCTCGTGGGCGTGACCGAGAGGAACAAGACCTTGCTGGACATCGTCGGCCTCTGGGATCAACTCGCGCACTTTTCCAGCGAATCGGACGTGCAATTCGATTAGATCCGAGCGGGGGCTCAATTGTCTTGGGCCCCCGCATCGATCCACGATCCGAATTTCGCCACTTCCGAGGCGCTTAAGGTTCCGCCTAGGGGCATTTTCTGGCCGTAGGCTACATCCCCGACAAGCTTCAGATAGAGCACCGAGTTTTCTTTGGATCCGGATTCCACGAGAAGGTCGGGAGCGTAGCCTGTGGATTCCATGTCTACCAAATTGACGGGGCTGTCGTTTGCGTCGAGAATGAATCCGCCCGAAGGGTTGCCGGCGTTGTGGCAACTCAGACAACGATTCTCCAGGATGGGCCAAAGGTCGTCGCTGAAGGAAACGGGAGTGTCGTCGGGATCGCCTCCACCACCGGGTTCCACTGGATCGCCAAGGTCGGAACAGCCGGCTAATAGAATCGTCGGGGCGAGAATCAGGAACCACTTCTTCACTTTCTAGCCTCCCAGGCGGTCAGTTTGATTTCCACATCCTGAGTTTCATTGAGCTTGAGTACGAGAAATTTGGGGCGCTTGATCTCATAGTCCGACAGCGTTATTTGAAAGCTGCTACTGATCTGAAGACTAAGCTGTCCATCCGTTTCAATGCAGCGAACGCTCACCGGTGCTTCGATCTCCCGCGTGATTCCATGAAGCGTCATGGTTCCCACCAAAACAAAATCGGCGTTTCCGCCAGGAAGCAAGGGGCTGCTAGGCGCCTTGAGCACGCGCTCGGCGCGAAAGACGGCCTGGGGAAACTCTTCGGTTTCCAGGTGATTCTCGCACATATGCTTGTTGCGAAGCTTCATGCCGGTGTCCATGCTGGCCATGTCCACTTGGACTTCCACCAGCACGCCGGCGCTCAGATCTGCGAGATCGGCGCTGACCTTCCCAACAATCTGATCGGTGCTTCCCTCGAAGCTCTCCATGGGAGCTTTCGAATAGAAGGTCAGGGAATTCTCCTCCCCTGCTTCGATGAAAAATTCTTCCGCCGAGGCCGAGCCGACGACAAGGAGAATGGCCAGGGTGATCAGAGTCGTTTTCATGCGCATTGAGCCGTCCTTTGCCTAGTAGAGGAAGTGAACGACAAGCTCGGCCTGGGCATAGTCTTCTCCCGATATGGCCGGTCCCTCGTCGAAACGATAGAGATTGAACATTCCCAAAACCCCGAAGAATGGCGTGGCGAGCAAATCCGCACCGATTCCCATTTTCCTGCGCGCACCGCTTTGATTGTCCAGGTCGGGATCCAGGTAGTTGTAGGTGGCGCGCAGATCCAGGCCGCGATGCAATTTGACGCGCAGTTCCTGCGAGTGGGCGAGCAGATTGCCGCCAGCCCGTCCGGCCACAGATTCAAGATCCGCCTCTCCGATCAATGTGAAGCGTCCCAGTTGCAGGTAATAGAAGGGTCCGGCCAGGGTGCGTTCAACGCCACTTTCCTGTTCTCGATAGAAAGACCCACCCAGCGCGACGTTCATGGATCCCAAACTGTGGCGCCATTCGCCTCGAAGGGCCGCCGCGAATCGATCGTCGGCGTCCATGGTCGCCCCGCGCGATCCGTTGAGCAGGGATAGGTTCAGCGAAGTCTTCCCGGGAAAGAAACCCAGCTCCAAGCCCACATCGCTGTGCTGTGGCGGCGCCCATCCTAATTCTTGGCGCACGAACATGCCGTGATCGGCGAAGCGCCAACCATAGGCGGGTACGAAGCGTCCCACTTTCACGTATCCTCCGGCCGGCAGGATGAAGGCGCTGCCGAAGAGTTCGTAGCTGCCGCTGATTCCTTGTTCGAGGGTGGCTGAGAAGCGTGAACTCATCTGGAAGTGGAAATAGAGATCGCCCTGCATCTGGAAGATATTGTTCTCGGCCTGATGCTCGTCATCGGGCGAGTAGCGGAAAAGGGTTCGAAGGTCTGCGCCCACGGATACCTGATCGCTGAGATCCGCGCCGATTGATCCGCCGGATTCTTCCTCGTTCAGGTCGAAGACCATTTCACTGGGCAGGAGAAATTGGCTGGCATAGGCGTTGCGCATACCGCCGCCCGTTGGACTGGTGTGGCAGAGCATGCACTTCTGACCATAGGCGGCTGAGTAGGCTGGAACGGCCATGGCAGGCGCAACCAAAAGGAAGGCGAGTACCGCCACGCTGAGGTTCTTTAGCAAGGTCTTCTTCACATCGTCTCCTGGAGATGAAGGAATGGGCCCCGCCAGTATATACCGACGGAGCCCGCCCGAGTGATCTAGTTATTGAAGGGGTCTCCGGAGTGTGGGAAGACGTAGTCCATGCCTCCGCCGCCGCCGTTGGCCGCACCGTGGCAGTCGATGCACCCGGCCAGGGCGCCCTGGGCAACGATGCTTCCGTTGCCGACATCCCACATGAAGTATTCCCAATCGCCGTTGGCTTCATCGTAACCTCCACCGCGTTTGACCATGGCGGTCTGGCCGATGAGGTTTTCGCTATCGTCGTGCACGGTCTTCAGAATAGTCGTGCCGACGGGATAGCCCCAACCAGCCTGTCCGGGATTGGCGGCGAGCTGTTTCTTGTAGATGCGTCGCACGGCATTCTCGTCGTTGCCGGCGTGAGCATCGCCCAGGAAGGGGTCCATTCCCTGAGCGGTGTCGATGAGGTGCCAGTTCGCGAAATCGTCGAAGTCGGCGACCTGCGCTTCATACTGATAGGGATGCGCGAAAATGTAATCCTGACCGTGGCTGCCGGTGGCGTTGGTATGGCAACCCTTGCAGGAACCCAGATCGGCGCCGCTGTCCAGAACGTCGAGATTGTTTTCGTCGACGATGGCGTATTCCCAGTTGCCGTCTTCGGCATCGTAGTCGCTGCCGCGCTTGACCATGGCCAGAAGACCCATGGCATCGGGCCAGCTGAACTCACCCATGCCATCATGGGTGAAGGTCTCCTTCACGAAGATGCTTCCTTCGGGATATTCGTCGACACGAAGAGGATCTGCGTTGGTGAAGATCCGCCGAGTGTACTCGGGGTTGCTGCCCTGATGCGCCGGTCCCAGGAAGGCCGAAGGGGCGTTGGTGTATTCCACCATGTTCCAAGCGTCGTATCCCTCAAATTCCGAATGTTCCTGAGGTGTGGTTCCGCTGTCGCTGCACCCTGCAAAAAGCAGGGCGCTCAGCCCAAGTGTCGCGAGTCCAATTGCAAATCTGGCTTTCATGAATCCTCCTGAAAATTCTTGGTAGATAGAAAGGATAGCCGAAGCGCTCCCCTGCTATGGCCTACGAGCTTGTGATGTCACTGTGACCCATAAGGATTCCCCCCGTGATCACGAGGGGATTTCAGATTTGAAACTCTGAAGGTCTAGTCGCCGAAACAGGCGCCCATTTGACGACCGAGCTTGACGAGGGTGTGGTCTACCGGCACGAGGCGCTGACGATTGGCGATCTTGGTGATTTCCACACTGGAGATTTCGCTACCTTTGAGGCGCACCATGCGACCGGACTCACCCCGCGCGAGCAGATGCACCGCTTCTGAACCCAGGCGAGTGGCGAGCACTCGATCGAAGGCTGTGGGGGTGCCACCGCGCAGTAAATGACCGAGCACGGTGACGCGGGTTTCCAGGCCGAGACGCTTCTCGATCTGATTGGCCACCACGTTGCCGATACCACCCAGGCGAATGGGATCAGGACTATCCTTCACGATCTTTGCCACCACCTGCTCGCCACCCTTGGGCAGGGCGCCTTCGGCCACCACGATCATTGTGAAGAGCCGCCCCGAGCGGTTTCGCCAGATGATCTTCTCGCAAATGCTGTCTAGGGAGTAGGGGATCTCGGGAATCAGAATAATGTCGCCGCCACCCGCGATACCCGAATGCAGAGCCAACCATCCTGCGTTGCGTCCCATCTCTTCCACCAGCATCACGCGGTGATGACTTTCGGCGGTGGTGTGGATGCGATCCAGGGCTTCCGTGGCCGTGCTCACGGCCGTATCGAAGCCGAAAGTTTGATCGGTTTCATAAAGATCATTGTCGATGGTTTTGGGAATGCCCACCACGGGAATCCCCTTTTTGCTGAGGCCATCGGCAATGGAAAGGGTGCCGTCGCCGCCAATTGCCAACAAGGCGTCGAGGCCCAGGCTTTTGATATAGCTGATGACCTCATCACTGCGATCGATGGTCTGGCGATCGTCGCCGTCGCCGATGTGCCATGCAAAGGGGTTGGCTTTGTTGCTGGTCCCTAAAATGGTACCGCCTCGTGTAAGCAGGCCGGACACGTCATCCATGTCTAGGGGCATTGTGTGTCGTTCCACCAGGCCGGCATAGCCGTCTTTGAAGCCCACGACATCCCACTCGTAGTGGCCTGCCGCGGTGCGCACGACCGCGCGAATGACGGCATTGAGTCCGGGGGCGTCGCCTCCGCCGGTGAGGATACCGATGGCCTTGATCTTCTTGCCCATACCTGCCTCCTGATGGTGTCATCCCCTGACTATCAGAAACAAGCAGCACGGGCAAGGGAGAGATTTGCGGGTCAGGGCACGAACTTCTTTAGAAAAAGTCGATCCTCGCCCTCGTCTTCCTCGGTGAAGGGTAGCCAGAGGAAGCCGTTCACGATAAAGGGCGCGCGCAGATGGCCTTCGATTTCGAAGCTGCGTTTTACGGTGCCTGTGGCGGCATCCACTACGAAAATGCTGTCGCTTCCATAGGCCACGAGCCACAGATCCACACCGTCGAAGGCCAGATTCCTAGGGCTTTCGGTTCCTGGAGGTGTGGCGAATTGGAGTAGCTCGTTGGCCTCGGCATCATACTTGTGAATGAGATTGTCGCCTTCCACATTTCCCGTTCCACCTCCGTGGAAGAAGACACCGTCGCGATAGACCAGGCCGGATGGCTGCGGCGAATAAGCCACTTCGTAGGAGTTTAGATTGAGGCCCGTGGCCGGGTCCACTTCGAATAAAAGGGTCTGTTCAGTGCCCGATCCAACATAGTTGTTGGTGACCCATAGGTGATCGCCGTCCCAGGTGATGCCGTTGGAATGACTCAGCAGGGCTGGGTAGCTTGTGGTGATCTCGCCGCCCAAGTTGATTCGGTTGATCGTTGTCGAGGCGCTTCCTATGCTGCCAAGCACCCAGAACTGGGATCCGTCCCAGGTAATATCCAGAGGAAGAATATTATTAAGCACACGAATTTCCCCTACCTGCTCTCCATGATTCAGAAAAAGCGTAATGGGCTCCAGTGCGGTGTCGCTAATGTCGCCGCTTCGCGCCTCCACTTTCACCGTGACGCTGGCGTTTTCGAACCTGCGAGTGGCCACGGCACTGCCGGACCATCCCGTGTCCCAGACGCCGTCGTTGTTCCAGTCCCAGCGAAATTCCAAAGCCCGGGAAGTCGTGCTGGTCTCACTGGCGTCGAAAACGAAGTCGGTGAGTATGGTGCCAGTGGAAGGGGAAACTGTGAGCACCGCGTCGACAACGACACTCTGAGGTTCGGTGGCAGTATTGTCGCAAGCCAGGATGGCCAGTAGGGGAATGAGAAGTAAGCTTTGCCGCATGTCGCCTCCTGATGAGCCATTATTGCCCATGGATCTCTTCAACTCAAGTTTAGTCGCCCGTCTTCACAGCACCCGCCCGCGATGAGGGCCGCAGGAAGGGGATAAGAAGCAGCGGAATGAAGGCGATCCAGGCGTCCAGACGTAGGGTGGCGGCGTAACCCAGCACATCGGCATGCCGCCCCTGCCAGGTACTGGAATAGGCGTACATAAGATTGCGCAGGGCCATGTATCCCGAGAATTGGGTGGCGGCCACAAGGGGAGAGGTAAGTCCCATGAAGACGGCAGCGCCGGTGCCAGCGATGAGTCCTGAGAAGAAGCTATAGGATATGGCCGCCGCGGTGTAAGACGCCAAGGTCACGCCTTCCATGCCCGATGCGCCCGTGAATTTTCCCGAGAGCCAGAAGGTGGGGATCACGGTGAAGGCGTACCAGAAGGCAAGGCTTTTTCGATGCCCCATGCGGTCGGACACCCATCCGCCGATCACACAACCGGCGGCAGCAGCCACCGTGGCGTAAACGTTGAGTTGGGCGATCTGCGATTCGTTCATGCCCAGGTCCACCATCATGGTGCTGCCCAGAGCGAGTCCCAAGGCCAAGGCGCCGTTGGGAGCTAGAGCGAAGACCACACCCAATGCGGGGCCGATGCCCGAGCGGAAGAACCCTTGGTACAAATCGAAAAGGTAAACCTTCAGGCGTATGAGCATGCTGCGCCAGATGTCCGCAGCGCTTCTGGCCGCCGAGGCCAGAGCTTCACCGGCGAGACTATCGGGCTCTTTCAGGCGCATGGTCACGCCAAACAGGATGAGAGCCAGCATGCCGCAGACGAAGGGGAAGGTGGCGCGGAAGCCCAGGGCGCCTGCTAGAAACAGGGCTCCGCTGCCGCCGATGGCCTGTCCCAGGTAACTGGCGCCGAACATGAATCCGTTGGCAACGCCCCGTTCTTTTTCGGGCAGGATGCCCACGGCCAAAGCGTCGATGGCGATGTCCTGCGTGGCGGCGAAGATGTTGTGGATGACGATGAGCAGGGTGAGCAACCGCAGATTCGCGCCGGGGTCGATGATCATCACCAGGGCGAGGGTGAGGATCATGAGTGTCTGAGCCCCGAAGATCCAGAAACGGAAATGGCCGAATCTACGCACGTTGATGAGATCGATGAGAGGTGCCCAGAGGGGCTTGAATCCCCAGGGCGCGTAGAGCGAGGCGGTGAAGAGTCCGATTTCCGTGAGCCCCACCCCCGATTGCCGAAGGTAGGCGGTGAGGGCGATGGCGGAGAAGCCGAAGGGAATGCCCTCACTCAGGTACAGCAGCGAAAAGGCTAATAGCCGCCCCGCGCGACTTCCCAGGATGTTCTTGGGCAGCAAGTCA
>JACNKJ010000199.1 GCA_014382085.1 bacterium | reverse complement strand
TCGACTCTGCTCCGCGTTCCCGTTGTTGGGATATTGGTTGTCATCCTGCGCACCAGCGTAGGGCACGATTTCGTCGCGGAAATCCATCCAGTAGAGGGTCAAGTCCACAGTGAAGCGCTTGCTGCTAAGCCGGCCTCCCAGTTCGAGGTCGAGCACTTTCTCGGATTTGGCTTCGGGGCCGATGTAAGTCAATTGTCCTCCAGATTCCCTGAAGTGACTCACGTAGGATTCGTTTCCCCAGTATTCCTGGTAGATTTCGCCACCGGGCCCCGACCAAAAGTCGCCGGCATTGTAGACGTCGCGATGGGCGGGGCTACGACCGCCGTGAGAAGCACTCATGAAGAAGGAGCGTCCCTCTGCGGGATTCCAACTCAACCCCAAGCGCGGGCTGACCAAGTTGTAGTCGCGGGTGTAGGCCACGTCGAAGCGCTTATCCTCGTAGAGCTCGATGCCTTGATGTTGCATCTGCAACACGGCCTCAAGTGCGAAATCGTCGCTGAGCTGAATCCGATCCTTGAAGTAGGCGCTCAAGGATGTCTTTTTGATCTTGTAGTCATAGAAGCGTTGGTACTGGGGCAGATTCGCGGGATAGACCTCGGCCCATTGAACGTCACCGAAATGCTCTGAACGATGCAGGCGCAGTTCCCCGCCGAACTGAAGCTTGTGCCGCCCCTTGAGCCAATCGAACTGAGGAATCCAACCGGCGTCCCACTCGTCTACCGTGCGACGTCGAATGAGGTCGGTCACTTCGTTGTTAGGGGCTTCTACAAGATTGTACTCATAGAAATCGCGATCCTCGCGGAATTGCTCGTAGTAGCCGTCACCCTTGGTGAAGAAGAGCGTGTTGCTCAAACTGCGATCCGAATCAATTTGCCAGCTGTTGTGCAATTCGAAATGAGGTTGATGGAAATGATCTTCCTCATCCGCCCATGCCAATGGATTGGCCTTCCGATCGTTTTCGAGTTGAGCAGCGGTAATGCCCTTGTAGGCCAAATGCGTGTTTTCCGGGCCACCATAGAAGTTGATACGCGTGGTGCTTCTCTCTCCGAGGTGGGATAGATTGGCGTAGTAGGCCCAGGATTTCGTCCAGCTTTGATCGCGGTAGCCGTCGCTACGAATACTGCTCAGGCGCAGGTTCACACTGAGAGCTTCGTCCAGAACTCCGCTGCTGAATTCAATGTTGCTCTTCTGGGTGCCCCAACTTCCCATGCCCTGCGACAGGCGCAGTCTCCGTTCGCGCGCAAAACTGTCGGTGACCAGATTGATACTTCCGCCCAGGGCTGATCCGCCGTAAAGACCGCTCATGACGCCGCGCTGAACCTTAATGTCCTTGAGGCTCGCCGCGAAGTCTGGCAGATCTACCCACCAAACATCATGGCTGTCCCCGCCGTTTAGGGGAATGCCGTTGATCATCACGGCCACGCGGTTCTGCCCGAATCCACGAAGCATCAGGTAGCTGTTGCCAATGCCGTTGCCCGATTCGTTGTAAGCGTAAACGCCGGGTGTTTCGGCCAGCAGCATGGGAGGATCTTGGGCCCAGTAGCGCTCTTCAATGGTTTTACGATCCAGATTCTTGAGCGGTATGGGATCGATGTGCGGCTGCTTACGAGTGGTGGTAACGATGATGACATCTTCTGCCAGAATCGTCGCCACCATGGCGATGGAAACCTGATCCTTTCCGGGCGCCACGGTAATAATGCGAGATTCGTATCCCAAATAGCTGATCACGAGAACGGTGGCAGCTCCCTTTCGAGCCTCCACACTAAACTTTCCTTCACGATTGCTAATGGCACCCCGTTCGCTGTCTCCTACCACGATGTTGGCGAAGGGAAGGGGCGCGCCGCTTTCCGAATCGAATACCAGGCCCTTGATTTCAGAGGCCATGGCAAGACTTGGCAGTAAGAAAATCATGATCATTAGGAGCCTGCGCACGGAATCCTCCCGAGTTTGGGTTGAGACTCCGTGGGAATGTCCATGAAACACAAAGACGGCACCGAAGGCGCCGCCATATGGTTTCCTTCGTTTCCCTACGCCGGCATTATCCGGTTCAGGTTCGAGGGTTTGATCTCAGGCCTGGCGGCCACCCCTAACGGAATCTTGAGAGCAGGCTATCGCCGCCGGCGGCTTCTGTCAAGGCGGCTTCATTAGCCCCTTGATCCCTGCTCCCGTCCTGCTAGTCTGGCGACCAGGAGGTATCATGTCCATTCGATCCACCCTCGTGCTTCTCATGCTTCTCCCATCCGCCCTGGCTGCGGTTCCCAGCTACGATTCTCCTGAGGATCTGCTGACGGCTTTGGAGGCCGACACCCTGCTTCTGGGCGCCGAAGTCCAAGTGGCGGGCCTGCTTGTGGCCGACCTGTTTCGCGAGGCCTATCTGCAAGCGCCCCAGGCCACGATTTGGCCAAAGGAGGGGAGGGGCCTCTGTCTTCGCAGCGGCGAGCATCTGGCCGAGGTGGGCGATCAGGTTCTCGTCCTGGGAAGCTTGGAAAGGGATCATGGTGAACTCACTTTCCGGAGCAAGTCCATCCAGGTTACGGGGCGTGCGCCCGAAGAGATCGCCTATCGCCTGGTAAGCGCACAGGAGCTCAGCGAAAATGCCATGCTCTTCAAGGATCGTCTGGTGGAACTGCGCGACCTGGAAGTGAAACGCTTCATGCGCGGTGCCTCTGGTTCTCCCTGGCTGGCTATCCTGAAACAGGGTGATGTGTCCATCGATGTTGAACTGCGCGATGGAGCGCATCCCGTTCTGATCGAAGGCATGCGCATCGATCGTCTTCGCGGCGTCTTTCGCAGGTCGCGTGAATACTGGCGCGTGGCTCCGCGAACGGGCGAGGACATTCAAATTCTTCCCCAAGCCAGAAATTGCAGGAGTGCCTACGAGCCCTATGGCCAAATGGATGCGCCTGTGCGTCTGGACGAGATCTGCTATGACCCGGCTCAGTCGGGTGAGGGCGAAGGTGCGGAATCATTCGCGGTGGTAAACATCGGCACCAATAGCTTCGATCTCAGTGGCTGGCGAGTAAGCGACGGCGAGGGTGAATGGATCTTTCCCGATGGAAGCCTTCTCGCCGAAGGCGAGCGTTTTCGCGTGGCCCGCAAAAAGGAACGCTACTTCTTCGAGTTCGGTCGCGATTGCGACTTCAGTTTCGATCGCAATCCAAGTCCAGGCGATTCCTGTTTCGTGCTATCGAACGCCGGCGATGAACTCCTGCTCATGAATGACGAGGGCATTGTGGCCGATCTGGTCTGCTACGAAGATGCTCGGGGTTTCGAAGCTTTGGGATGGAAGGGTCCGACGCTGCGGCCCTATCGATTTTCCGATTTCGTGCCCGAGGAGGGGCAGGTGCTCCTTCGCAAGCGGCAGCTGAAAAGCCGCGCCTTGCTGGACACCGATCAAGCCAGCGACTGGATCAGCGATCCCGAAGATCCCGTATGGGGCATGCAGATGAATTTCCCGGGATGGGATCGTGAGCTCTTCCATTCTGCCGCCGCTTGTATAGAAGAGGCTGAAATTCAAGCCTTTGTTTCGCCGGAGTATTCTTTCGAAGGTGTTCGCGACTTTCTGCGTTCGGCCGAGCAAAGCTTGGAAATTGAAATCTACCTGATCACCCATCCTCTCGTGGTGGATGAACTCCTGGCCGCCCTCGATCGCGGTGTACACGTGACGGTGCTTCTGGACGGCGAAGTCTTCGGCGCACCCGGAGGAACCTACGATTCCGTGCTCGGTCTCATGCATCAGCTGTTGGATCATCCTTCGGGCGAGGCCGAGGTTTATTTCTGGCGCAACGGCGACGATCCGCGGCACCTGGGCCCCGATACCGACATTCCCGATCGTTACAATCATGTGCATCAGAAATTCGTGCTGGCCGATCGCCGGCGACTCTTGGTGAGCAGCGATAACTTCACTCAGAGCAGCCTGCCCGCCGATCCCAAGGATAATGGAACCGGTGGAAGTCGCGGAGTGATCCTGGTCACCGATGCGACCTGCGCCGTTGAGCGCGCCGTGGAAATCTTCGAAGCCGATTGTGATCCCTGGCGTCAGCGGGACCTGAGGCAGTTCGTTCCTCATGAAAGTGTCAAGGAAAGCACTCCTCGCCTATCTGGTGATCGGAAAGACTACCAGGCTGTACACGATGCGCCCTATGTGGCCCGCGAAAAGGCGATCTTCGAATTGAGTCAGTCGCCGGAAAACTCGTTGCGTCCCGACCAAGGTTACCTGGGCCTTGTGAATGCTGCGAGCCAGGGTGATTGGGTTTTCGTGGAACAACAGTACGAACGCCCGCATTGGGGATACGGCGAACGGCAGCGCAGCAATCCGCGCCTGGATGCCTATAGCGACGCTGCGCGCAGGGGCGCCGCCGTACGAATTCTCCTCAGCGGAAATCGCGCCGCACCGAAAAGTGAGAAGGCGCGTGATAGGGTGAATAGCATCGCTGCCGCCGAGGGAATCGACATCGAAATTAGGATGGGATGGATTCCGCGCACGCCATCGCGGCGAGATCCCATTCACAACAAAATGCTTCTGGCCCAACTTGGTGGCATGGGTTGGAGCCACGTAGGTAGCGCCAACGGCAGCGCTACGGCTTCGCTCTACAATCGCGAGATGGGCTTGTCCGTGAGGTCTGACGGCCTGCATGATTACTTGCTGGAAGTTTTTGCTAGTGATTGGATTCGCGCCGGGGGTGAGGCCGGGGATTTGCCCTAGCCTCCTTCCCGCCGGTCGCCGGTCTCCCCGGCCAGCCAGAGGGCATGCTTGAAGAGTATGGGTCCGATGATCTGATTAATGCTGATGGTGGCAACGGCAAGCGTGGCTACCGCAGGTCCCCAATCGGGGAACCGGACTTCCACGGCTTTCGCCAGTCCCAAGCTAACTCCCGCCTGCGTGATGAAGGTCATCCCGAAGATCTTACGGAATTTGTCGGGCGCCTGGACCAGACGCATTCCCACCCAGGCGCCGGCCTGTACGGACAGACCGCGAATGAGCACCAACACGAGGGCCAGGGTCCAGGTGTTGCGCAGGATATCCAGGTCAAGGGCCGCGCCGGCTAGGGCGAAGAAGAGTGTGTAGACCATCAGACCGCCCTCTTCGATCACGTGCAGGAAGCGTGCGCCCTGGGAGCTGAAGTTGCGAACCACGAAACCTGTGGCGATGCAGATGAGCATGGGCTCCAGGTGAAACTTCACCTGGTACCAAGACTCCAACTGCAGGCTAAGGAAGTGTGAAGCCTCGGTCACGAGCACGGCGAAGACGAAGATCGTGATCAGGTGATAGCCGTCCACTCGCTTCAGCCAGGCGGCGAGCAGGAATCCCAGGATCGCGCCCAGAGTCAAGGAACTGACTATCTCCAGGCTCAGCCCGATGATGAATCCCGGATCCATGTTCGTGCCGGTGAGCACGGACTGTCCGACGCTGACCACCAGCGCAAAGAGGATTATGGCGAGGATGTCCATGGCAACGGTCACGCCCAGGACGATTTCCGTGAAGACCCCGCGGGCTCGGGTTTCCTTGATGATGGCGATGGCGCTGGCTGGGCTGCGCGCCGTGGCGATGGCTCCCAGCACTGCGGCCATGACCAGTAGCGAGCGCATGTCCAAGTCGCGCGTGAAGGCGAAGACCTTGCTGAATGCGAGGAAGAGAAGCGTGCTTCCAAGGAAAACCACGGACATGAGTCCGGCGATGGTCCAGCCGATGATTTTCCGGTTTTTTCGGATGTCCTTCCAGGGCAGTTCGCCGCCGGCGCTGAGGGCGATGAAGGTGAGGGCAAGCGAGTCGATCACCGAAAGACTTTGCACCGAAGCCTCGCTGACGAAGCCCAGGAGGTAGGGGCCGAATGCCAGACCCGTTAGCAGGTAGCCGGTGATGCGTGGAAGGCGAATGAGCGATAATAGTTCACCCACGGTGAAAGCCGCGAGCAAGAGGAATCCCAAGGACCAGGTTGCATGACCGGTGATGTTCGAAAAACCGGGCAGGTAGGCCTTGGAGGCTACATAGGCCAAGGCCGCAAGCCCGATAAGAGTGAGCAGTCGTCTCATCGGCGCACCCCTCGGCTTAGTCCCTCAGAGGTGAGGGCGGGAGCGAAGAGCCCCGAAAGCAGCACGGCCACCAGTATCATGGTAAGCGAACTGTCGGCCAGGGTGCCGCGCTCCACCAACTGGACACTGGCCACCAGGGCCACAGCCGTGGCGCCCTGTCCGCTCAAGGCCAGGCCGCTGCGCCAATCCAGTAGCTGCTTCCCGAAGAAGATTCGACCCGAGAGCCTAAGGGCAAAGCTCTTGGCGAAAATGCGTCCCAAGAAAAACAGCGGCGCAAGGATCAGGCCCCAAATACTTCCCATGTGCCATCCCGCACCTACAAGTACGAGCAGGATGAAATAGAAGGGCCGCTCGCTGGCCACGGCGATTTCCCAGGTGCGATTGTGATGTCCCGTGATGTTCACCAGCACGATACCCGAAATGAAACTCACGTAGAGTGGTGGGAAGTTGAGGGCCATGGCCAGGCCGCCCGAGAAGACGAGAAAGCCCACGGTGATGAGCAGATGATGGGATCGCTCGCGTAATCGGAACAGGAGAAAGACAAAGAGCAGACCCAGTACGAGTCCGAGGCCCGTGGCGTAGCCCGTCCATCCCAGGGCTTCAATCCAGCTGGGAGAGCCTTCTGAAAAAATGGAGCGTCCGTGATTCACTCCGAATAGCAGTACGAGGACCATGACGGGAATAACCGAGTCCAGGGCCGCGGCGTAGCGATACAGATGCACGGGGGCATGGGGGTGTTTGCGGCGGCGATGAATGGCAAGAGCCAGGATATCCTGACTGCTGGTGGCCGCGGCGGCACCCAGGAGCAGGGAGGCCGCCTGAGTTTCCATTCCGTCTCCGAAGAGGCGGATCAGTATTGGATAAAAGGCCAGAGACATGGCCACGAGCACGAGGATCCCCTGGAATAGACCCACCGCGTGAAATGACAGTGGGATTTTTCGGAGGTGGCGAAATTCGAATTGGAGGCCGAGTAGCAGGCCTATCCAGCTGAGCCCTAGGGTGAGAAGGGGGCGGAGGGCGTCCCAGGAGCCTTCACCGAGAATGCCCAAGGAGCGCAGGGCCCAGCCGATAAGTAGGAATTCTCCGCCGAGGAAGAAAAAACTCTGGGAGAGGCGCCCGAAACGGCTATGCGTCCGCGGGCCGGCCGCCAGGGCCAGCAGGAGCAGAACTATCAGAGCCAGAAGGGTTTTCACGGGCCAGATCTCCTTGGGAGTTGGAATTCAAGCTAGCAGAGCTGGCTATCTCCGGCAACGGGAAGGATGGCTTATCAGGCTTTGTGAAAATTACCTCAAGCGCACTGGCAAAATGGAGCCGATCTCTTTAATTGTCGGGGCGGTTTACCGGATTTCCCGGTCTAGTACCGTACATAGTTCCACCCCCGTTTCCCGGCGGAGACGTGGAGTGCTCAGCCGGGCTAGGGCCCGAAATCAAGGAGCGAGGACGTGGCAGAAACGACCGCGATTAACAAAGTCTATCCCGTTTTCGACAACATCCGGGAGCGGGCGCATGTGAGCTCGATGGACGAGTACAAAGCAATGTACAAACGCTCCATCGATGACCCGGAAGGGTTCTGGGCCGAACAGGCCGAGCAGCGTCTGACCTGGCACAAGAAATGGGACAAGGTTGTCGAGTGGGAGTTTGACACCCCCGACATCAAGTGGTTCCTCGGCGGCAAGCTGAACGTGAGCTACAACTGCCTGGACCGGCACGTTGAAGCCGGCGACGGCGACAAGACCAGCATCATCTGGGAAGGCGAGATGGGGGACGAGCGCAAGTACACCTACGCCTCCCTGCTCACCGAAGTGAAGAAGTTCGCCAACGTGCTGAAGGCCAAGGGCGTCACCAAGGGCGATCGTGTTTGCATCTACATGCCCATGGTTCCCGAGCTGGCCATCGCCATGCTGGCCTGCACGCGCATCGGCGCGATCCACAGCATCGTCTTCGGCGGATTCAGCGCCGACAGCCTGAAGGATCGTATCAACGACAGCGCCTGCAAGATGCTCATCACCACCGACGCGAGCTATCGCGGCAAGAAGGTCGTTCCTCTGAAGACCAACGCCGACGAAGCGCTGAAGGAAACTCCGAGCATCGAGACCTGCGTGGTCTATAACCGCACGGGCACCGAAGTGCCCATGCAGGACGGGCGCGACGTGTGGTGGCACGAGGAAATGGCGAAAGCCAGCGAAGACTGTGAGCCCGAGTGGATGGATTCGGAAGATCCCCTGTTCATCCTCTACACCAGCGGTTCCACCGGCAAGCCCAAGGGCGTGCAGCACACCACCGGCGGATACCTGCTCTATGCGGCCATGACTCACGAACTGGTCTTCGATTATCAGAAAGACGACGTCTACTGGTGCACCGCCGACATCGGTTGGGTCACCGGTCACAGCTACATCGTCTACGGTCCCCTGGCCAACGGCGCCAACACCCTGATGTTCGAGGGCGTGCCGAGCTATCCCGACTTCGGCCGTTTCTGGCAGGTCGTCGAGAAGTACAAGGTCAGCATCTTCTACACGGCTCCCACCGCCATCCGCGCCTGCATGCGCGAGGGTGACAAGTGGGTCGAGAAGTA
>JACNKJ010000135.1:6729-8655 GCA_014382085.1 bacterium | reverse complement strand
GAAGGAACCGCCGTAGGGTCTCTCGCGGATGTCCTTGGCGAAAAGGACCATCTTTTGCCGGGCGGCGAGTTGCAGCTGGACCACGTGGCGCATGAAGGGGAGCAGTGCCGAGGGCGTTTCCGGTTTCTGAACCGAGTCCGACTTGGGAGGAGGCGCGCCAGGAAGGAAAGGATTTTGCGCCGCCTCCAGCGGGCCCGCCCCCAGCACGAACGCCAGGAGGGCCGACAGCAGGAACAGCATGGGTGCTCCGGGCATCATTTCCTCTTGAACCGGACGACGCCATTCTCGTGGTCAATTCACTTCCTGAAAAGCGCAGTGCCTTGGTTGAGAGACTCGTAGTTCTCCAACCACTGGGCTACGACTTGGACTGCCTACAACTGTTCGATGAATCGGGAAGCGCCATTCCCTACCAAATCTTGGATCGTTGGACCGTGGAACGATTCTGGGGCGTGGATTACCGCGCCGAACTTTTCGCGGAAGATCAGTTGGAGAAGTTCGCCGTGTATCGCCAGCGTTTTGGCGATCGCATTCTCAAGGACGATTCCCAAGCCGGCGAGCACGACACTTTCCTGCACATTCTTTTCTACGCGGAAGATTTGCCACCCGTGGGACACAAGCTGTTCTTCCTTCGAGAGGGCGGGGAGACGGGAAAACCCCTTGAAATTCATGTTCGCGCCCAAAAAAACCGAATTGAGAATGAGCTCCTGGAGGTCGAAATTCAGCCTAGTGGACTCTTTGATCTTTTTGACAAGGTCAATGATCGCCGTTACGAGGGTCTCGGTTTTCTGGAAAATGTAGCAGACATCGGTGACGAATATGATTTCGGAACACTCCCTGACGATGAAGCCCTGAGTTCCACTGAGATTCTCGGTGAGATATCAGTTGAAAATCAAGGTCCTCTGCGGGGCAGACTCCTGTGGAAGGGAAGCTTCAAACTTCCCCGCTCACTGAGTGCCGATCGAAAATCGCGCAGCGATGAGTTTGTGGATTGTCCCCTCAGCATCAGTCTAACGCTCGATGCTCATTCACCTCGCCTTGATATGGAAATCGAGTTTGAGAACCTTGCTGAAGATCATCGACTTCGCGCGATCTTTCCCACGGGCATCGTAAGTGACAGCCTCGTATCCGATGGTCAATTCATGCTCAATCGTCGAAGCCTTGATCATGTCACTAACGCAGACTGGGCCCAGCCGCCTACCGACGCTTTCCCTCAGCAGGAGTTTTCCTGGGTCAATGATCATGATGGTGGCTTAGCCCTTCTCGCCCAGGGTTTACCCGAGCTGTCTGCTCGGCGAAACTCCGCCGGTGAAGTGAGTCTTGAGATAACCTTGCTGCGCGCGGTGGGCTGGCTATCCCGCGATGATTTTGCCGATCGCAAGTGTTCCAACGCGGGACCCACTCTCTACACTCCCGATGCTCAATGCCTTGGCACACATCGATTCCAGTTATCCTTGCTGCCCTTCCAGGGCGATGGTGTTGCGGCAGGCGTCAAAGACGAGAGCGCCAGATGGCGAACACCCTTGCCATGTCGGCAAGGGGTTGCCGCCTTGGCCAAACCCTCCTCGAAAGGACTCATTTCGGGCTTGAGCTCCCGAGTTGGGCTTAGCTCACTGCGTACGAATTCCCAAGGCAATGGGCTTCTTCTTCGCCTCTACAATCTTGGTGATGAAAGCCTTGAGGAAACTCTGCACACGGAGTTCGACATTGAAGAAGCTTGGAAGTGCAATCTGCTCGAGGAAAGACAGGAAATGTATTTGATAAGTGGACCTCGTGAGCTAACTGTAAGTGTCGAGCCCCATGAGATACTTTCCATAGAACTTATGCGTCGCCCACAATCATAGGAGATTAGAGTCCGGGATCAATCCACAACTTGGTTATGATGGATCTCCTGTTGTGGATTGATCCCGGACTCTGATCGGTTACACT
>JACNKJ010000135.1:0-6512 GCA_014382085.1 bacterium | reverse complement strand
GTTGTGGATTGATCCCGGACTCTGATCGGTTACACTAGGTGCGCCGCAAGTCTTACTCGCAGAGTGACTTGCGGCGTTTCCGTTGTCAGAATAGTTCGGTTTGGGAGGGCATCTTTTCGAATTCGGCGGGGATTGGACCCTGGAAGCATTCCATTCGTGCGTATTGCTTGTCCGTAAACTTCAGTATTCGGACTTGGCCCTTGTTGGGCAGGAGTCCTCTCACTCGGATGCAATGAACTTCGGCATTTTCTTCGCTTGGACATGGTCTTGAGTATATCGAAAACTGGACCATGTTAAAACCGTCTTTCAGAAGCTGCTTCCGAAACTGGGTAGCAGCTCTCCTCTCCACCTTTTTCTTTACGGGAAGATCGAACATCACAAGAAGCCACATTGCTCGATACCCGCTAATCATCACGAACGCAGGAGAGCCGCGGCCATTTGGGAAGAAGCAGATGCTTAACAGATTTAGATGTTGGATCGCCTTTCGCTGAAGCCTCGAAGCAACGTGCTAGAGAGGAAGCGCTTCTGTCGAGTGCGCTTAAGACTGGACCAAGGGCGTCACTGACCGTGCACTCATCTGTCAGAACTTCCAATACTGCTTTCTTTCCTTCTTTGTTCAACTCTCCAATTCCATCTTTGAGTAGATCCTGAACCCGCTTGTCCACCCAAGGTCGGAAGGGTTCCATGAGGTCATCAGCCAGACAGTAACCACTGTAGCGATTCTGGTGGTGGATTCCTAAACCGGGGTGCAATCCTGAGGCACAGAGGGCTCGGGCTGTCGCTGCACGAAGTACTGCATATCCATAGTTAAGGAGATCATTTGGAGGCGCGCCCGCTCTTCGGCGCAGGAAAGGGCCTGGGGAGTCTTCGATCATGCCGTCAAAGACCATGGGCCAATAGAACCTACCAGCCTGAGCCTCTGAATTCCCTTTGTCGCCACTTTTAATGTCTTGAGCTAGGCGCGTTAATCGTTTGCGGGTTCCAGTACAAGCAAGCAAGGCTGATTGGTTGCGGATTTTCGAAGCAATGATTTTTGACCACAGATTTCTTTTCAGTGGATCATTTGCGAAAACTTGGAAGCGAAGCCGTTCAGCATGCAGAGTGTTAGCGACAAGCGGCAGGAACATTCCGTTAGGATGATGACGATCGTCACAAGAAAGAAGTGCACAGCCCGCATCAGCGAAAGCCCTCAGTGCGCCCGAAGAGAGTTCGATGCCTGTAGAGTCCAGAACAAGAACCCCGATATCCTCGATGGGGATGTTGCCTAAGATTATGCCCTCTCTTTGGATGACGAGGCGCGAATTAGCCAAGGAGAGCTGGGTTCCTCGTGTCGAAACTTCAATAGTTCTTTTCATGGTGCACTCCCAGGAAGTGTCCCATGAAGATCGGCAATAAATAGAATAACTTTAATCGTTTGCTATGGAAATCCTTCCCAATGGATCGACTTGTACTTTTTCAAGATTCAGTCGATGCCAAGCAACTTCTGAGACCAATCTTTGATAGGGCGTTTTGTTTCCCTCTGAGGCTGGTCGAGAGTCTCGTGCATCCCGAAAAACAAGGTAGAAAGGCATCCCCTCGGTCCCGGTCGAGATTTTCTGGACAACGCATAATCGCTTGTTTGAATCCGTATGATCATTGAGCAGCACGGAGTCTTTTCGGCAGAGTGACATGATAAAGTGACCGCCGGCCTCATGGCTCCTGGAGATCGGTGGAAGCTTGTCTTGCCTTACTCTTTTCGCGGCTTCCATTCTCGAGATAATTCTGCTGTTTAAGAGAGGTTGTTCGGTTGAATCCTGGTTTGGCATTTCGAAAAACTCGATGTGGTGATTGCTTCCAGAATTTGCAAATCGGTGTCCCAAATCGACGACATTTGAATGCACCTCTTCAATCCGGACTTTTCGAATTGGGATTCCATCTGCTGATGCCTTGGACGGAATGTTCACTCCTTCTGTCCACCAGTCTTTAGGAAGGGCATTGGCCTTACCGTCCCAACCCTCCTCTCGGAGGCACGATTCAATCAATGACCTCACGTGGGGATCCCTAATGTGTTTTACCATCTTTCCCGTCAAATTCTCAATGGGCTTGCGAGTTACATACGTGTTTGGAATAGGTTTCCCGTCTTGGTCGAGGGCGCGCCCGAAGAAAGTCTCCTCGTGGAGGGGACCGTCGATCTTCCTCACAGCTCGATGTGAAACGTTGATTGCTTTTGCATGGTGGGCGACATCGTCCCTGATTCCATCCCATGGGTCTTTGAAATAGGGTCTTTGACCTTCTGTATGGTGTATTTTCCAATAGTCTTGGTAGCGTTTCAAATGTCGTCGGGATGACAATGCAACGACGACGGCATCAACGGCATGGTGGCGATGATCGCTTCGGGATTTTTTGGGTTCTCCATCCTCGTCATATTCGGGAGATAGAACCGGATTGCCGTTCTTGTCGAGCATATCATCCAGAACATTATTGAGCCCCCACCGTCTCCGCAATTCCCAGGTGAGGCCTCCACGGCAAGACTGGACCGCCAGCTCGCCCTTTCGAAGTTCCGGAGGAAAAAGAAGATTCAAATACTTCACCACGGCTTTTGAAATATACCGTGTGTCGTTCAATTGCCTGAGTGCAAAATCCCCAGTATCGACTTCTTCTTGCTTCATTCGCAGAAGTTTTGGGTAGGGGAGCCCATTCTTTCGAACCATCCCCTCGACTCGCTGAATGAGTTTTCTGAATTCTTCACTCTTCACCCCAAGCCATTGCGCGGGGGTTCTGTCTCCCTTTTCTTCATTCGCCGTTCGAAGAACCAGGACTTTGTTGTTCATGGAATCATCAAGGCTTTGCCAGTGTGGAAGAACATGATCCACTTCCCACTCGCCACCTTGAAAGAGTTCATCCTGTGGGATCCGTCGGTTTGTGTAGGGGCAGCTGTAGTCCTGCTCAGTCCAGTAGAGCCAGCGATTTATATCGTTTCGACTGTTTGGATTCCCCCCAAGCTCTTCGACTTCTTTTCGGGCTCTATCCCTCAGGCTCTCTCTTTCAAATCTCTGACGTGAGTATCTTTTTCTTTCCTCGGGACCAGCCTTCATATCTCTGGCTAACTCCACGACTATTCGACGAGGTTTGCCGTGTTCACGAATAAGTGCGTTTATGACCTTCCGGACTTCCACAAGAGCTCTACGGACGATCGGATTGGTGATGTCACGCAAATCATAGGGAAGATCCTTCGAGGACAGGGCGGGGAGCTGGTCAACTTCATGCCCTTCGGGGCGGTCAGGGTATTCCTTTCGGATAGCCTCGTACTCATCGAGACCCGCTTCCAGGTGTGGGACGAGAAGCAATAGGGCTTTTTCAGAGAAGCCAATGTATCCATCGGGTGGATTCCAGTCGGCGAGTTTCTTGGCTTTTCCTCCATCGAAACCTGCGTCGACAAGAGTGGCTTCAAGGCTCTCAGGATCCTCGGAGTGCAGGAGAGCGTTTCGAAGATTCTGCTTGGTGGTTACTTCCAGCTCTTTCCACTTCTTATTCCCGAGAGCTGCAGATAGCTTGCTGTCGATGATGTTCCCATTCAGTTTCTTTCGATCTCCCCGCTCGAGATTGAAGAGGGCCTCCGGATCACAACCGCGTTTAGCCAAAGTGGCTCGGATTTGATCGAAGGTGACATTTTCAGAAGTGGAGAGACGTTCAATGACAGTTTGTCGCTCTTCCTCGGAAAGAGCTCTCTCCAATCCAAAGTTCTCTGCGATCTTCAGATTGTTGACTTCCTTGAGAATCCGGAAACGCTGGGCGATCCACTCAGCCTTGGGGCAACATTTTTCATTTGGCTCCAGAGGACAGGGTCGCACCGAAGGTGCCCGATGAAGATTGGCTCCTGCTGGGGCTCGCTTGCGTCGTTCGTCCGTCAGTTCGAAGGGGTGTTGAAAGAAAATGGATCCATGGAGCTCCTTGATGAGTTCGTCCGTTAGTGTTTCGGGATAGAAGCGCTGCTGTGATTCGATGATCTTTTGGAACTCGTCTTCATACATATCCCGGCGGGTATGGTGATTTCTAACACGAAGCCACCCAAGCTCAAGTGGCCGGAACGATCTGGAATCATCTTGAGACAAATTGAAAAAGTACTCTCCCAAAGTTCGCGAGCCATGACTCTCGATGTCTTTTGCAAGCTGACCGATCTCTTTAAGAATCCCCTTGTCTTCTATGGCTTTCCCACTCTTGCGGTTAGATTTGAATCCACGCCTTTGTGCGAGGTGATAAAGAACACGTCCGATTTGATTAGGATCTAGTTTTTTGTCCAATGCAATAGTTCGAAGCTTATAGGGATTCTGCTTGTACAAAACTTCTCGCTCATCTGGATCCTTTGGAAATAGACCATTCTTAACCAAGTGCTTAAGCAATGCCTTTCTGCGCGCATTTCTGCGTGAGTGGTTTCTCCGCATCGATCGACTAGTGCGACGCTTTTGGGCCAAAGACTTTTCCTTCGACGTGTTTAGATTGTCAAGCCCTGCTTCGAATACTCGAACGCCCATCGGCGGGTGTCCTGCATGAGAAGTATCAAAGAATCCGCTTTCGATGATCGAGGCCGATCCATCTACATTGTGAACTTCTGCTTCCAACATTGCCCAACCGATTGAATTAGGCCCTAGATCCAATCCGAGTATGTAATCAGCCATAGATATCTCCAGTTTGAAGTAGAGTAGAAAAATCCTATTGACCGAGAGGGTCGAAGTCTAGTAAAAAGGAGTTAAGTGTAACCGGTCAGAGTCCGGGCTAGCATTTCATACCAATGGACTTTGATCCGCAGGCTCTGCGGCCCGTCACATATGGCGGGCCGCAACCGCTTTTGCCACAATGTTAAAGTGTCTTCAGTTATTATCCTCACACACCGATATATTCTTACACGGTTTGGGTGTGCAACACCCTCTCAACAATTGTATTGAACAAGCCGTTTTGGGGAAGCACATGTTGAATCAGGTTTCAGTAAAGAATCTCGCGGCACTCGTGACCGTGGCTATCCTTGCCACGCCCTTACTCGCCGCCACGGAGAGCATCAGTCGCACGCAACTAGCTTCGCGAGTTGCAGGTGCCGGTGGTCTGTTTGAATTGGAGGCCGTGATCGGGGATGGCCTCGAGGGCACAACTTCCGAGCTTTCACTTTCGGGTGGAATGGGCCAGAGCCTGGCCAATGGAAACTTCGACTGGCAATGCAATCGGGAAGAAGCCTTCAGTCTCGAGTACTCTGATGGGTTCTTAAGTTTTATTCTGGGTGAGATCCGCTTGGAAACTGAATTGAGCAGCGGACCGGAAGCCCTCTACATTCACGTCATCGCCGAGCCTGAAAAAAGCGGCCTCACGGTTATCGACCTGCGTATCGACGGCGAGCACTTGGGGAATTCCTGTTGGGCTCTTGGCCCCTGGGGCGAGAAGATTCTCTGGATCGATACTGCCGGCTTGTCGGACAATTTCGTGCTCACCGGCACTGCCAACTTTGCCTGGATCGGCGATTTCCCGGGCGCACATGACCTGTCATTCACCCTGGGTGGAGTGGCAGGGAGCGCATCTGAAGATAAGAGCTGGAGTCAGGTCAAGCAGCTCTATTAATCAGCTGAAATCGGGAGCGAATCTGGCGTGAAGCTTTCACGCAGGCGGCGAAGCCATGTCTCTACTTCGCCACCCTTATCGAGGGAGCCCATGAAGTCGGCGTGTCCCCGACCTTCTCGGTACTCGGGTTCGCGAGGCGGATGAGACAGCCACCGCTCGGCCGTTTCGCTGGGGGGGATGAAGAGCAGGGTGGTGGAGTAGAGGAAGAATCCCTTGGGGCGATACACGCAGGATCCACCCACCTTTTTCCCGTGGAGCGCCAGGTCGCTGCTGCCCGCTTTTTCCACGCCAGGAATTCCTGCACGGGCGAGCCCGTCGATAGCCCACTGAGTGAGTGCATCGAAGACCTGGCGTACGCCGCCTACACCGGGAAGAGGCAGGGCCACGGCGAGCACGAGATTGCCGCCATCCAGCACCACCGCGCATCCTCCGCCCAAACGTCGGCGAAGCTTCACGCCATCTTCACGGCAAGTTTCGACATTGAGTTCCAGCTCCACCTTGCTGCCTCGACCGAGTACCACTTCCGTTCCGGCCGGACGGAAGATTTCTATTTCCGCGCGACCGCTTCGCCGGCAACGCTCGAGCAGCAGCTCATCGCGCCGGTAGGAAGGCAGCTCATCGACCATGCTAGGCTTTCTTGGGAGCGCTGACGTGGATGCCCTGACCCGCTGCCGCCTCGGCCGCCTCGAAGATAGCCTCCGAAAGCGTGGGATGTGGGTGGATGGTCACCATGATGTCCTCAAGCGTGGCGCCCATCTCCAAGGCAAGAGTGCCCTCGGCGATGAGTTCACTGGCCATGGGGCCTACCATGCCCACGCCCAAGACGCGTCCCGTTTCTGGGTCGCTGCGGATCTTGGCTAGGCCTTCATTGCGGCCCAAAGTGCGCGCGCGTCCTCGACCGGAAAGCGGAAAGCGCCCGATGGCCACGG
>JACNKJ010000050.1 GCA_014382085.1 bacterium | reverse complement strand
TCCGGCCAATACTCGCGCCACCTCACCCGGCTCCACCACATCGAAGGTCTGGGCCGATAGCAGTTCGGTCACGTAAAAACGTGTGACCCGAACACCGGCACCCTGATCCTTGGAAGTGTTTTCAAATGGAATGACCGCCACCTTTTCAAGGTAGCCGAAATTGTAGTCTGGATGAACGAAAGTGGTGCTACCCATTCCCGAGCATCCCAAGGCCAGCAGAAGTCCCAAGGCTATTGGAATCCACTTCACGGCTCTCATGACAATCCCTCTCTGTTAAAACCTCATCCTGAAACCTTGCTGGAACGAGGTCGTCTTGCTCCCGCCTGCTTCGCTGAGATCGGTGATGGCCAATCGCAGATAGAAGGCGCTGCGTCGATTCAAATCGAAGTTTGTGCCGATGCTGTATCGGCGCGAGTCAAGGCCGCCATCGCTGTCGGTCAGGCTGGCCGAGCCCGAAAATGTCCATGCGGGGACCGGACGCCAATTCATGGCGTAGTCCTGGCTCATGTAGTTATCGCGTTCGGTGATGTAATTGAAGCGGGCGGACCCGAAGAGCGTCTGGGTCATCTGATAACGCCCTTCCACACCCCAAACGTGCTGGCGGTAGTGATAAACATCGTCCACCGTGCGCGTGTCACGCAGCGAGTATGAAAACATGAAGTCGAAGCTGCGTGTCGCGGCGCCGCCCAGTGTGTTTCGGAATGCCCAGGTGGCATATTCACGGTTTTCCAAATGCAGAACGGTCTGGCTGCGAAGCAGGCTTGATGTCAGTTCCAGCCCCCAGGCGGGTTGACCTCGCAGGCTGATCAAACCGCTAAGTGCTTCCTGCCCCAAAGTGTCCTGATACCAATTTTCTCGTTTCATCAGCGTGAAGGTTGCATTCAGTGTTTCAAGCGGATCGGCGACCAGGCTGTACGAAGCCAGGTTGTCGAGCAGATCGGCACCCTCCGTCCTGAAGTCTTGAACGGACTGTTCCCATCTTGCCTGATGAGTCAGCCAGCGCGTCATCCTGTAGCGCCCCGTCAGGGTGTAGCCGCGATTGATTCGTTCATCCACAAGACCCGAAGCGGGTTCCTGCTGCATGGAAAGATCCACCGAGGCAAAGAAACGCTCGTGGAATTGCACGCCTAGGCGAAGCTGAACAAGCTGGGTATCGCGCGTGACCTCGCGATCTTCACTCAGGATCGCCTGGTAGAATTCAATTTCGGTGACGAGGACCTCAGTCACCTCGTTGAGGCCGCGATTGACAACTTTCACGTAGCGTGCCTCGAAGGAATCGAAACTGATTTCATAACGGTTGAGCGAGGCGTTGAAGCTGCTGACCAGTCCGGCACTCTGGGGCGTCCAGTCGAGATTGTCTTCGGAGCTGAAAACGTCCCAGGTGATGAAGCTCGAAGAAGCGCGATCGGTATAGACGAAGATGGAGCTAACCGGCCTTGAGAAGATCAGGTCCGCTCCCAGGTTGTGGAATTCCTGGTTTCCTCCGAGATCCACGGGAGGATCCACCGGTGTTTCCACGTTTCCATCGGACAGGGATATGAGTTCTTCCAGACTGCCGAATTCCGGGGCCGTGTCAAAGGCGTAAAGAGCCGTACCAATTGTAACCCCTTCGAGCAGTTCCCCACCCTTCACTCGATCAACGCGCTCGTTGCGTATGAAGGTATAGAAGGTGGCAAGCTGAACTCGTCCACCTTCGAGGCCACTAAGAGAGCTGGACCAGCGAACCATGTGATCAAGCTGCTCGGTTTCCAGGCCCGGAAGAAGATTCTCGGACAGGCGTCGTGTTTGCGTGTACCCGAGACTGCTGCCGCCGTGGGTGTAACTGACTCCCGCCTGCAGTCGTCGGTCGCGCGTATCGCGAGGCGAACCTGAACCCGTCTCGTGATTCCGTTGCCAATCGTAGTAAAGGGTGGCAATGGGATAGCTGGGGTTCCGCGTTCGGAAGGAGATGTTCCAGGCATCGTTCCGAAGCACACCCAGGCCACCGATGGCCCAGGAGTCACGACGCGATGCGGCGGCCCCAAAACTGAACTGGGGATGGCTCCAGCTGATCTCGGTCCGCGGGCTCATTTCCTTGGACCAGAGACTCTGCACTTCCTCTTGAATCACATCGTATTTGAAGTAGTTGAATGAGGCGCGCAGATTCACATAAGGCAGTAGCTGACGATTCCAATTGGCGCCGTACTCTTGCCGGACATTTTCATTGCGCAGGTCGCCGGTTTCCGATTGCACGGCGGTGAGATCGAGGCGCGCCTGAATGCGATCCGCCAGTAGCGCGGATGCCTCACCCGGGACCAGGGCGAGGATTAGCAGAAATGGCAAAAGGAACCGACACAAGAGACCGAAGTCTCCCGCCCTAGGTACTCTTGCCGAGTCTATTGTCCGTATCAGGGACAATGCTTCCTCCTGCTTCCTCGTAAGGGCTAAACCAGCTATATGATGCCAGATTCATTCCCTCTCGTGCCGCTTTTTTTAAAAAAGCACCCGGGCCATTGAGCCCGGGTGCCATCTGCTCCATCACATCCCTAATTCATCTACGTTCCATCCGGTGGAGTTGTAGAGTGAGTTAGAAAGGGTTGTGGTCGAACTCGTCCTTGTTATGACACTTGTTGCACAGCGAGCGCTGATTCAGATCGCCGTAAGGATCGGGGATCAGGTAAGAACCGGATTCCACGCCATCCTCGTGCAAGAAGGTCACGTTCATGTCCCAGCGAGTCGCATCGGGAGCCGACGTCGCGTGGGCACGGTGACAAGTGATGCAGGAAACCTGGCTGGCCGCAGTAGGTCCTTCAGTGGAGGAGGTGGTGTTCGCCGCATCCTCGAAGGGGACCGCTGCCAGATAGGCATCCGCCGACGTTCCGCCGGTCTGATCGCTGGTGCCGTTGTACAGATTGTACGTGGCCGCAATGGTTCCACCCAGGGTCGAGCCCGAGGGGTGAATGAGCGCGCCGCCGGCTTCATTATGGAAATCACCATGGCAGTTTCCACACCAGGCACTCATGCCGCCCTTGTAGGCGGTATGACTGTCGTTCGCCTCGCTACCGAAGAAGATGCTCAGACCTTCGGCCTCGGGAGAAGGATTCGTGAAGGTGTAGAATTCCTGGACCAAGCGGCCCGCCCCGTAGAGCATACGGAAGGCATCCGTACCGTGGGGATCGTGGCAGCTGGTGCAGCCAAGAACGCTGGCGGGGAAAGTTCCGCCGGGGGAGGTGGCCAGGGTACCATCGGCAGCCAGACCATGACCCGGAGCGTTCACGTTATGACCAGCAGCGTCACCCGAGATCGGGTTGGCGCCACCATTGTGGCCGTCATTGATGTTGTCTTCCAGCAGGAAGATGAAGTTTCCAGCGCCCTTGAGGGGAGCGGGATTCAGGACGTCGTCAAAGAACACCGCGCCGAGGTGATCGGCATGGCAGCCCAAGCAAACGTCACTGGGAGTGGAATCCACGAGCAGGTAGGGATTTCCCATGGGGCTGTCTGCGTCCACAAGAATTCCGTCCTGGCTGTTATGCATGGTATGGCAACCATTACAGTGAGCCACGCCTTCATCATGGAAAGCCAGTGCTGGGGTGCTCAGAACGAACACGCCAAGAACTAGTAATGCAACTTTCTTCATTGGTTAACCTCCAAACGATGATGCAAAGGTCATGTGCGATTGTACTTCTTCTGCGGTTAAATCGCGGTGGTGAAATTCAGCGTTGTGATAGGTCCCCCTTGTGGGCAAAGGATCCGCGATAGACGAGCGCTCGCCTAGGGCGGAGATCTTGATTGTAGAACTCATTGTCATGAAGGCCGGGATCCTGCAAATCTGGATCTTGTTCTCAAACAGCTGGCCGACGTAGACCTGATCCTTCTCGTCCACGGCCAAGAGACTGGGATGGTAGAACCATCCTGATCTCAAACCCTTCCCTCCGAACTCACCCAGAAATCGGCCCCGTCCGTCGAAGCCGAGTACGTTGAAACGGTGCTTGTCGAGCACCAGAAGCATGTCGCCGGCGGCGTGGGCCACGGCGATGGGGAAACTCATCTCGCCCATGGTGCTGCCCTTGCGGCCCAGGCTTCTGAGATGATTTCCATTGAAGTCGTAGATCTGCACGACGCCCAGGCCCGGCATGGGCAGGTAGAGTCGGTCGCCGTGCACGTGCAGGGATCCGAAGGACAGTTCGGAGCGCAGATCTTCATCAAGCTGAGGCGCTACGTCGAAAGTGTCCAGGAGGGAACCCTCGAGATCGAAAATGCAAACGCGCTTGCCGCCGCGGTCCAGTGCGAATAGCCGACCGCTGTCATCCAGCGCGATACTGGACAGATCCAGCGGCGTTCCGGCGATTTCACTGGGAAGGGGAAGGGAGCTCAGGGCCAAGCCATCGTAGTCGTAGCGGTAAATGCCACGGCCCTCGACACTGGGGCCGAGCACATAAATGTAACCGTCTGCGTCCACATCCAGGCATGAGGGGTGGGTCATGACGTCGCCGCAGGAAAATTGATAGCGCAGCATTCCGTCAGCGTTGAAAATGAGAATGCGGTTGCCGCCCGCTTCGGTAACAAAAATCTCGCCGGAATTCGCGTCCACATGAATGTCGGTGGGACGCAGGAAACTGCTGCTGCTGCCTGCAGGAAGCAGGTCGCGCAGGAACTCGGCGGGAACGGTGAGGGGCTGAGGGGAAGCTGGCTGACTTATGGCGGACAAGGGGAGCATCACAATTATGAGCAAAGAAAAAACCGCTCGCGAGACGAGTTCGCTTGCAGCTATGAAATTCCCTTTGTTGCGATGCATGGTTCTTATGTTCTCCACCACAGAGGTAAACCGCGTTGATGCGGAAGATCATACCAAAACGAGGTTTACTTTACAAGAATACTGGCCAATGTTACCCGAAATTCGTGATTTAAGACTAAAACTCTAAGAATTTATTTTTCAAGGCGTTATGAAGATAGTTTCCATTGGTCGCATCAATTTGACCATATTTGGAGAAAAAAATCACCTACTTTTGTCACAATCTTGTCTAAGTCGCCGTGACGAAAGCGTGGCAGAAGGCCGTGACAGGCTGGTGAAGAAATCACCCAATCCCACCATAATAAATGCAGGAATGAGCAAACTCGTTCTCAAAGCTGAACGGCACTCATTAAAATGATCTTTGGGAGTCTTAGCGATTCGCACCGGAGAAGCGGTGGTACTTCCAGTCATCCGAGGCGCGGGCATCGTCTTCGATCTCATGACACTTTTCACAGAGAGATCGCTGCGCTGGATCACCGTATGGATTGGGCAAGGGATAGGATCCCGAAACCACACCATCCTGGCCGAGAGTCTCCACGTTGAAATCCCATCTACCCGCATGGGGCGCGGAGCTGGCGTGAGCACGATGGCAAGTAAGACAATTCATTCGATCACTGGGATGAGGCCCCTGTGTTGATGTGATCGTGTTGCTCGAAGATTCGAAAGGCACTTCCGGCAGGTAGGCCGTTGCCTGACTTCCGCCAGACGGATCGGCCGTTCCATTATAGACGTTGTAGTTGTGAGCCTCGTCGCCAAATGTACGATTGGTATCGTGCTCGAAACTGGAAGCGCCATGCTCATCGTGGTCATCCTGGAGATAGTTCTCATGGCAGTTGGCGCACCATTGGCTCATGCCGGAGAGATAGGCGCTATGAAGATCGGGCGCTTCCTCGCTGAATGAGTCGAGATCCATACCCATGGCCACAGGCGCGGAGTAGCTGAAGATGAATCCTCCCGGCGCTTCATCCCCCACACTCCTAAGCATGCGGAAGTTCTCGTTACCATGAGGATCGTGGCAGCTGGTGCACCCCATATGGTGAGCGGGATAGCTTCCACCCGGAGAGCTGCCCCAGAATGGATCGGATCCCATTCCCATGGATGGCGCTACGATACTGTGCCCTGCCGCGTAGCCTGGAATGGGATTAGTCGCCCCATCGGGCGCATCATTGATGTTGTCCTCCAGCAGGAAAACGAAGTTGCCGGCGCCTTTGAATGGCGGAGGAGCCATGGGATTGTTTCCGAAAACGGACCCGTGATCATCGGCGTGACAGGTCAGGCAAACGTCGCTGGGGGTTTCGGCGATGAGCAGGTCGCTGTAGCCCAGTGCCATGGTCTGGCCATCCCGGGAGAAGTGCATCAGGTGGCAGCCCTCGCAACTGGCTACGCCGCCTTCATGGAAGGCCAGGGCGGAGCCCGCGAACAGGAGCATTCCCAGCCAGATTAAGCATGCCGTTTTGGATAGGCGAAACTTCATGCAATTCCCTCTTCGAACCCGATGAAACACCCGAAACCAGGGGTGCAAGTATAACGCAAGCAGCATGCCTTTGGGGGTTTAGAGAGACGAAGCGACCTCCATCTCAGGTTCGGGACGCCCAAGTCCTTAATCTAAATGGAATTAGGCCCACTCACTTTCATGAAACTCACATCTTGTCTTCATACGATCTAAACATTTTTTGCCGATTATCCGCATATCCATCCCACTCGTGAATTCAGATCGAGCCCTTGATATCGGACGGAGTCGCTACCATGAGCATCAGAATGTTGGAAATACTCAGGGAAATTACCAGGGCTCAGCTAGGTGCTCTACGCAGCCGGGACTTTCAAACCCTGAATCTACTGCACGACAGTCGACAGGATCTCATGCTCCGGGCTGAACGCTATACCCACAAAACCGAATCTGAAATCTCGCCACGAATTCAACAACTCCTGGATGACATCTTCGAGAATGAGAACCTGATGCGCTCGGAGTATCCGCAAGTTTCAAGCGAAGGATTTGACCCGGCTTGGATCTAGGGATTCCCTGGGCTAGTACACCCGTGCCCGCCAGGCGCGGGTTTTTCTTTGCTTGATCCTGGCTCCTCTGGATCTCAATCTACACGAACGAGGAGGTAGGAATGAGAATCCGTCCCGCAACCAGGGAAGATCGAACTGCCGTGGCGGACCTGTGGCGTCTCGTCTTCCCCGACGCTCCCGCTCACAACTGTCCTGAAGACGATTTTGACCGCAAGATGCTCGTGCATCCCGAACTTTTCCTACTGGCAGAAGATGAAGGTGAAATCATCGGGAGTGTAATGGGAGGCTATGACGGTCATCGGGGATGGATCTACTACATGGCGGTGCATCCCCAGCAGAGACGGAAGGGCTTGGGCAGGAGCCTCATGGAGGCGGCGGAATCCTCCCTGGTGAAGGCCGGCTGCCCGAAGGTCAACCTTCAGGTTCGGGCCGAGAATCATGAAGTCGTATCGTTCTATAGATCATTGGGTTATAGCATCGAAGAGCGGGCCAGCCTGGGCAAGCGCCTTCAGAGCTAGGCCATATCAGACTCGCGAGTCTTGTTTTGGTTTCAGATAAATGATACCCTTTCCGGGTCTACCTAGGGCTTGCTCATCGCATCCTGTACTTCCTCATCACACCCTGGAGGTCGAAAGTGACCAAAGCTATTCTGGGTCTTCTGTTGATATTGAGCGCGAGCGCGGTATCGGCCAACTGCCCACTTTACGGAGACTACAGCACCAACGACGGGAACATGCTACCTGGTCGCGCCTCGGAATCCGAGCCCGGCGGTCAGTCGGGTGAAATCGGCAATGCCATTTTCGCCGAATCCTTCGACGGCCAGTTAGGCGGACAGTGGATGCTGTTCTGCCCCGCCATCTGCGTTGAACCCGAACTCATCGAAAACACCGTCGACGACTATGGCAACGGCGACATGGTTTACTTCACCGAGTACTGCGGCGGTCAGCTTTGGCTCAATGGTACGGGAGAAGCCTGGGACAACGGCGCTGCTGATTACTTCGCCGACCTGCAGTCGGCCTACTTCACCACCACCATCACCCTGGTTGGTGGAGTTCCCATTTTCCGATCCACAACCATCGAGATGATGGCCCAGTTCGTTGACTGCATCGACGTCTGCGTCTTCTTCGATGTGATCGAAGCCATTCAGATGGGCGAAGACTACGGTTACAATTTCCCCGTGGACTACCCCCTGCCTGTTTTTGACTACGATTGCTCGGCGAGTGTCGACCTGTATGGATCCTGGTGGGAAATCGTGGACATCGCCATGAACATAGGCGACTGCACGGTGGACACCGAGACCAGCGACTGGAGCCAGGTCAAGTCTCTCTACTAGCTTCTGACTTGCTCCACCGAAACGCCCGTCAATCCTGAGGCGGGCGTTTTCCTTTTGCGCGAAGGGCTTTGGCGGGATACGCCGAAGATCGACGTACCGGGAGTTGGCTGGATGGCTTATTGTAAAAACAGCGAGGGAAACCCCTTCGGCATGATGCAGATGGATCCTCAAGCCACTAAGGGTTGAGCGCGATGCGCGTACACTTTCGCCACGGCTTTGACTCCGAGACAAACTTCACCGACCTGCTGGATGATCGTTTGAGTTTAAGCTCCGGAGATGAAGTACCGGATCCGGCGGACTATGAAATCCTCGTAGCGGGGCGACCCACGGAAACGCTCCTCGACGCAAGCCCGAGCCTGCGCGGTCTGATCATTCCCTACGCGGGTCTTCCCACGGAAACTCGGCGCATGTTGCGAGAGCGGCCGCAGATCGCCGTGCACAATCTGCATCACAATTCAGGACCCGCATCGGAACTCGCACTGGCGCTTCTGCTGGCGGCGGCCAAGCGCGTAGTTCCCCTAGATCGTCGACTCCGCAAGGGAGACTGGCGGCCTCGCTACCAAGGCCATCCCGTGCTCCTGCTCGAGGGA
>JACNKJ010000151.1 GCA_014382085.1 bacterium | reverse complement strand
GAAACCGACCAGTTCACTCAGGTAGTCGAAGACGAATTCATCCATATGCTTAGGGCTCATAAAGGGCCCCTCGTTGTAGGCGATATCGTCGGGCACGATGATGAAGTCGCAACCGGCGTCCACCAGTTCCTTCGCGCGCTCCAAGGCATAATCCATCAATGCGCGGGCACGTACGTGCTGTTTCCCCGGATGCTCGAATAGGTCCGTGGAAAAAGCCATCCAGTCGTCGATGTTCTCCAGGCTGATCGTGGATTGCCAGATCATTCCTGCCAGAGGAACTTCCGGGCCCAGCTCTTTTCGAAGGAAAGGATAGAAATCGTAATCGTGGGATCCAGAGATCACCGGCAGGGCATCCCACTTGTAGTCTTCGAGAATGCGATGATAAATCGACAAGGCCCTTTCATAGGCTTGTCGCTTCTCCTTCGCTGAACCGACCCAAAGCTCCCCCTCAGGATAACGGAGATCGAAGGCTTCCTCCACGATCTGAAATTCCAATTCAAAATGAGGAGGTCGATCGGGCACTTGGCATTTGAGTGCGGTAAAAAGACGTTCGCGGGATGTCATCGAGTTCACTCAAGCCTCGGCGCCCGCTCGACGCCACTTGGGTGTGGCCGGCGCCATTTGCCCATCGAGGCCGGCTTCCAATTTGAAGCTCACGCGACCGTCGTGTTCAGCGAGAAAATCGCGCAGCCAGGGTCCCGGCTGGACACGAAGGCCCCGAGCCCGAATGCTCACCTTGCCTTCCGGTGACTTCACGTGGAAGAATACTTCGCGCTGCCCTCCATGACGAGAGAGCTCTTCCTGCATGGCTTGCAACTCGGCTTGATCAAAATCTTCGGGCAGGCTCATGTGAAGACTGCGCGGCCATTCGGTCATCGCATCTTCCAGCGAAAGCGCTTTGCTCAGAATCATCTTGGGATCGCCCTCATCCGAAGGTTGAGATATTTTACCCTCGAAAGCTAGGATGGCGTCTGTCTGAATCATTTCGCGCAATTCCGCAAAGGACGATGAAAAGACCAGGACTTCGTAACTGCCCAAGAAGTCTTCCACCGTGAGGAAGGCCATGAGTTTTCCCTTGCGATCCATTTTGGTTTGGATATGCGAGATCAAGCCGATGGTTCGGGCCATGCCGTCGTCGGGAATGGTTTTCATCTTGATGGTATCGGCAACCTTCATGGCCTCGATCACCGGACGGACCTCATCGAGAGGGTGCCCGGAAACGAAGAATCCCAGCACTTCTTTCTCCTTCGCCAAACACTGACTGCGCTCCCAATCGGGAATCAGCTCGATGACCGGAGCAGCCGAAGCGGGATCGCTTTCCTTGAGTCCGTCCAGCAGGCTCATCTGCCCGGCTTCCTTATCGCGTTGACGTCCCTGGGCCGAGCGCATGGCCGACTCGACGGATGCCAAGGTGCTGGGGCGATTGGGCCCTAAGGCGTCCATGGCCCCGGCCATGATGAGACTTTCGAGAACTCTTTTGTTCACGCGGCGAAGATCTACGGCCTCGCAGAATTCGTGCAGGTCCCGGAAGCTTCCCTCCCGTTCACGGGCCGCGATGATCTCTTCAATGGCGCCTTCGCCTACATTCTTCACCGCGCCGAGACCGAAGAATATTCGTCCGTCTGCAACGCGGAAATCGCGAAAACTCACTGCCACGTCCGGCGGCACCACTTCGATACCCATCTTCCGGCATTCGTGCATGAAGACCACGATGCGATCAGTCACGCCCATTTCGCTGCTCATGCAGGCTGCAAGATACTCGGCGGGATAGTGAGTCTTGAGCCAGGCCGTCTGCACAGAGAGCATGGCGTAGGCAGCCGAGTGCGATTTATTGAAGCCGTAGCCAGAAAAGTATTCCAAAAGGTCGAACAGCTCTTCGGCCTGACGCTCGTCATGGCCTTTCTTCACCGCACCTTCCACGAAACTGCTCTTCAGATCGGCCAGTAGTTCGGGAATCTTCTTGCCCATGGCCTTGCGTAGCACATCCGCCTTGCCCATGGAGTAGCCTCCATAAACCGAGGCGATCTCCATGACCTGTTCCTGGTAGACAATGGTGCCGTAGGTTTCCTTGAGAATGGGCTCCAGGTCGGCGTGCAGATAGCGGATCCTCTTGCGCCCATGCTTACGATCGATGAAGTCGTCGTGCATCCCGCTACCCAATGGGCCCGGGCGGAAGAGCGCGTTGGTGGCGACGATTTCCTCAAAGACCGTGGGTTGCAGGCGCGTGAGAATGTCGCGCATGCCGCCGGACTCCACCTGAAAGAGTCCCACCGTATCGCCTCGACGCAGTAATTCGTAGGTGGCCGGATCGTCCATGGGGATATCCCCGGCCTTGATCTGCTCATCCTCGCCGCGATGGGAATTGATCATGCCCAGTGCTTCTTCGATCACCGTGAGGGTGCGCAGCCCCAGGAAGTCCATTTTGAGCAGCCCCACCTTCTCACAGGTGACCATGTCCCACTGGGTGGTGATTTCGTCTTTGTTGTTCTTGTAGAGCGGCACATGCTCCACGAGAGGATGGGGTGTAATGAGCACACCGGCAGCATGGGTCGAGGCATGGCGAGTTAGGCCTTCGAGGGTAAGACTATAGCGAATGAGCTTCTCATGCAGATCGCTCTCCCCGCGCACCGCCGCGAATTCCGGATTCGCGGAAATGGCCTTGTCCAGGGTAATGCCCAGATCTTCCGGCACCAGCTTGGCGATGCGATCCACCTCGCCGAAGGCCATGCCCAGCACGCGGCCCACATCGCGCAGCACCGCCCGCGCCTTCATGGTTCCGTAGGTGATGATCTGCGTGACGTTGTCCCGGCCGTACTTCTCGGTCACATAGTCGATGATCTCCCCGCGCCTCACATAGTCGAAATCGATATCGATATCCGGCATGGAGATGCGCTCAGGATTGAGAAAACGCTCGAAGATCAAGCCATACTTCAAGGGATCGATGTCCGTAATGCCCAAGGTGTAACAAACCAAGCTTCCCGCGGCACTTCCTCGCCCGGGCCCCACGGCAATACCCCGCTCCTTGGAGGCCTCGATGAAATCGTGGGTGATCAGGAAGTAGCCTTCAAATCCCATTTCCTTGATAATTCCCAACTCGTAGTTCAGGCGCTCCACCTGATCCTCGCTGGGCTCGTTATAGCGGTCCACCAATCCGCTTCGTGAGAGATGCTCCAGGTAGGAACCTTCGTCGGTCCAACCCTCGGGCAGCGGAAAGTCCGGCATTTGGTTTTCCCCTAGAGGGATTTCCAGATTGCAGCGCTCTGCGATGCGCAGGCTGTTTCCCAGGGCCTCGGGTTGATCGGCGAAGAGTTCGGCCATCTCCTCGCTGCTCTTGAAATAGAGCTGATCCATGCCCACCAACCACTCGTTCTCCGAATCCAGATCCCGTCCCGTATTGATGGCCATAAGGGCCTGATGAGCCTCGTGGTCACCCTGCCTCATGAAGTGGCAATCATTGGTGGCCACCAGCGGGATGCCCGTCTCCGAGGCGATACGTAGGGCTCCCTCGCGGACTCGCGCCTCTTCTGGAATTCCATGATTCTGCATTTCCAGGTAGAAATTGCCCCGACCGAAGATGTCGTCCAACTCCAGGGCCACCTTTTTGGCTTCCGCGTATTGCCCGTCCACCAGGTGACGATTCACCTCGCCGGACATGCAGGCCGTCAGGGCGATGATCCCCTTGGAGTGCTGGCGTAGAATCTCTTTGTCCAGGCGGGGCTTGTAGTAGAAACCCTCGAGGAATGCCGCGCTGGAGAGCTTGATGAGGTTGCAATAGCCCTCGAAATTCTCGGCCAGCAAAATCAGATGATGGATGCGCCGGCCCTGAATGGCGGTGTCCCCGCCTCGATCGTGGCGGCTGCCGGGCGTGGTATAGGCCTCCATGCCCACAATGGGCTTCACGCCGGCTTTTTTGGCCTCCCTGTAGAAATTCACCACTCCGAAGAGATTTCCATGATCGGTGAGGGCCACGGCAGGCTGTTCGTGGATTTTGGCCGCCTGGACCAGCTTGGACACGGGGATGGCCCCATCCAAAAGGCTGTAATCCGAGTGATTGTGCAGGTGGACAAAGCTGCGGCTCATGGATGCTCCGGCCAAAAGGTATGTAGAAAGGCTGATTCTGGCCCAAATTAGCCCATCCGCCCACCAATGACCAGCGTTCTTTCCCGGTTGCGGGGCGGGCCAATCCTATGTTAATTTGCCGCTTCGGGAATTCGCCCTGTGCGAAGACGCAGGGGAACGGTCCGCCCGCTGGGAGGCCAGGGGCGGCCTTGTTGTGATGGCTAACTCCGAGGAGGATCCCTCCATGCTGAGCCAGATGAGGGACAGGAATTTCATTAAGTGGGTGCTCTGGTTCGTGGTTGTCGCCTTTGTGGTGACCATGGTCTTTGTCTGGGGCGCGGATTATCAGGGCATCGGCTGTAGCGGATCCCAGGCCCCCCAGGGACAGCGCTGGGTCGCCATGGTCGGCGACACGGGCGTGAGCCTGAGGAACTTCGACCAGCGCCTGCGTCAGGCCTACAGCGATATGGCCGCCAGCCGGCAGCCGGGGCAGCCCATTACGGCCGATGAGCGCATCGCCGTTCAGGACCAGGTTTTCGAGCAGCTCGTCAACGAGGTCCTCTTCACCCTGGAAGTTGAGCGCATGGGTCTTGAGCCCACAGACAATGAAGTGCGCGACGTGCTCAACAACGATCCTCCCGATTTCCTGCGTCGTCAGTTCATGGATGAGAACGGCGTATTCAACGAAGAGGCCTATCGCCAGGCCCTCGCCGATCCTCGCATCGACTGGGTTCCCATCGAGGGTATCGTGCGCAACATGCTGCCCCTGAACCGGCTGCAGCAGATCTTCTCCACGCAGGTGCACATCAGCGAGGAAGAATTGCGCCAGGAATTCGAGCGCCGCAACATCCAGTCGAAGATTCTCTACGCCGGCAGCTCATGGCGCGATATCGAGCTTCCCACCGAGGATCCGGGCGATGAAGTACTGCAGGCCTATTTCAATGACAACCTGGACAAGTTCCAGAATCCAGCCACCTACGCTATCCAGTACGTGAAGTTTGACCGCGGCCCCTCGGAAGCCGACGAGGGCTTCGTGCGCGAGCGTTTGGATTTCATCCTCGACGAGTTGAATGCCGGCCGAAGCTTCGAAGATCTGGCCCGAGACTACTCGGAAGACATGAGCAACGCCGACAATGGCGGCGATCTGGGATGGTTCACCCGCGGTCGCATGGTTCCCGAATTCGAGCAGGCTGCCTTCGACCTGGCCAAGGGTGCGGTGAGCGAGCCCGTGAAAACTCAGTTCGGATTCCATCTGATCAAGAAGGATGACGAGCGGAGCACCGAAGACGGTAAGGAAGAAATATCGGCCCGCCATCTGCTTCTGCGCGTGGAAGCCAGCTATGCCACCTTGGACAGCCTGTCCACCCTGGCCGATTCGCTTTCGAACCTGGCCACCAAACTGGGCAGTTTGGCTGACGCCGGCACCCGATTGGGTCTCGAAGTCTCCCAGCCCAGTCCCTTCGCGCTGAATAGCAGCATCGAGGATCTCGGTTTCAATCCGGCCATTCATGCCGAAGTACAGCGCATGGATCCCGGACAAGTGAGTCGTCGTTTCACCGGTCGACAGTCCGACTATGTGGTTCAGCTCGAAAGCATTCAGCCCGAAACGCCTTCCGACCTGGCCACCTCGCGCGACTTGGTTCTTCGCATGTGGAAGACTGACGAGCAGAAAAAGATGGCCCGCGAGAAGGCCCAGGCTCTCCGCACAGCCTACGTCGCTGGATCCAGCCTGAGAAACGCCATCAGCGCACAGGGTCTCGAGCCCAATGAAAAGGATGTCAAGTTCAGCGACTACCTGCCTGGCGTGGGCAGCGAAACCGCCTTCCACATCCTCGCCTACCAGATGGCCCCCGCCAGCGTATCCTCGGTAATCGAAACCGATCAGGGTGCCTGGGTGCTGGAAGTTCTGGATCGCAAGCCTTTGGATACAGAGCTATTCGTCGAGCAGCGACCCGCCATTTTGCAGGACCTCTTGGGCAAAGCCCAATCCGAGCGTTTCGCGTCTTGGGTGGAGGATCTCAAGGCAAACTATGGCGTGGAAGATTTCCGGGGCGAGTTCTATAATTGAACTAGAACTAGAACTTGGACATGAACTGGAACTAAGAAAACCCCCGCTCGAGAGAGCGGGGGTTTTCATGTTCCTAGTTCTCAGTTCTCAGTTCTCAGTTCTCAGTTCTCAGTCCTCAGTTCTTAGTCCTCATTCTTCAGTATCTTGATTCTTTCCCGTAATCGGTGGCTCAGGCGAATCTTCGTCTTCCTTCATGATCTCATCGGGATCAAGATTGCGATACATCTCGCGCTGAAAATCTCGGTTGGCAATTCGCACCTTGTGGGAAATGCTGGCGAACTTACGCGCCATCTCAGGCATACGTTCGGGGCCGAAGATCACCAGGATCACGGCCACCACGAGCAGAAGCTCCCAAGCGCCTATGCCACCTATGAAAGCTACCATGACCATTTCAGCAATTGCACCATGACCAAAATCCCGAGAACCGAAATGAAGTTCATCTTGAGACTGATACCAAAGGTCAGGGTGATTACCATGAGATTGAGGGTGAAGGGTTCCAATTCGAATTGTGCCGATTGAACCAGCACGTCTTTCGGTATTCCGTCGGGCAGTGCCACGGCCAGAACCTGCCCCACCACCGTGCCCACCGCGATGCCTATAAGCACCGTCAGGACGATGGCCTTCAAAGATTTTTTTCTCAGCGCCATGATTGCTCTTTCTCCAGGGGCCAAGTGTATCGTTGCCAATCCTGACCCAGAACCAGCGTGGCGTCCAGCATCAGATCTTCCCGCCGTTGAAGAAGAACCGGCACTCCTCCTAGATAATCAGATAGACGATCCACGGCAATGCGTTCGCCGCTTCTCACAAGCAGCAATGTCTCGTTGAAAGGCCAAGGTGGTGCGTTACCGCGATCCAGGGCGTCCACACCCCAGGGGCGCAGGCTCTCACCCTTGCGAAGGGCTAGGCCGGGTACGCGAGTGGCGTTGAGCACCTGCATGCGCAGCCCCAGGGCCTCGGCATCATCAGGTCGCGAGCTTTCCATCTGCCTTTCGCGGATCACGTCCTCGCGCTTGATCTGAGCGTCCGGCTCCGGCCGAGGCCGCAAGATGATATCGCCATAGCGAAGGGTCAAAGAGAAGGCCAAAATAGACAGGAATACCGATCCGAAGATCCAAGGGATGGCCGAGCCTGCCTCTTTCTGTTTGGATTTGCCTTTAGACTTGGCCATCGTTCTCCCCGAAGGCCGCCGAGAGGCGATCGAAACTGAGGGACATTTCCTCTGGCACCACGCGGGTTTGCCCGATGCTGCTCATGAAATTGGTGTCGCCGGCCCAGCGCGGCAGCAGGTGCACGTGCAAGTGGCCGGGAATCCCCGCTCCCCCTGCGCTGCCGAAATTTATTCCCATGTTCATGCCTTCGGGCGAGTAGGTTTTTCTCAGAGCTATTTCCGCGCGATGCATGAGGGGGCCCAGCTCGGCCAGTTCCTCTTTGCTAAGGTCGGAAAGCCAGGAAACGTGGCGACGGGTGACCAGCATCAAATGACCATTGCAGTAGGGAAAGGCGTTGAGCACACCATACCAATGCTCGGTTTCGAAAAGAAAGTCGCGGTCCTCCTCATCGGGCAGGGCGCAAAACACGCAACCGTCATTACGGCCTTCGCCCTCTACCACGTACTTGCGCCGCCAGGGAGTGAAGAGGTATTCCATCAGCCCCTCCTTTCGGCCAAAACCTTCTCGGCATCCGTGAGTTGCAAAACGTCGTTGATCCCGCCGATCTCCCCGGCGTCCGGACAGATCAGCGCCGCCACCCTTCGCCCGAGACCCTTCAAGATCTCCAGTGTGTCGGTGAGATAGTACTCTCCCTGGTCATTATCGTCGCTCAAAAGTTCCAGGGCTTCGAGGAGGTCGGGAATTCTGAATACGTAGATGCCCGAATTGATCTCGGTCACCTTCCGCTCAGCCTCGCTGGCGTCGCGATGCTCGCGAATGGCCTCGAGATCACCCTCTTCATTGCGGAGCACGCGGCCGTATCCCGTGGGATCTTCCAGAACCGCGCTGAGCACGGTGGCGGCAGCCTCCCTTTCACGGTGAAGAGCCAAAAGTCCCCTGAGGGTTTCGGGACGTATCAAGGGGACATCACCCGAAAGCACCAGCAAGTCGCCCTCTAGCTTTTCGATTTCTTCGCGGGCCATGATCACCGCGTGTCCGGTGCCGAATTGCTCAAGCTGAAAGGCGAAGAGGACCTTCCGATCCGACAGTTCCTGCTGCACTTGCTCGGCCTGATGACCGATCACCAGAATGTTGGGCGACAATTCGGCCGTCTCGGCACTGTCGAGCACCCAATGGATCATGGCTCGCCCGTCCAGTGGATGTAGAACCTTGGCAAGGTCGCTCTTCATGCGCGTGCCCTTGCCGGCTGCGAGAATCAACGATGCGCACTGCTTCATGATGCTCCTAAAATAGCAGGGCCTTCTCGACCCTGTCGCCATGGATGCGATACACATGATTATCGATGAGCCGCGCCGCGCCCAGGGGAACGGCGCAGGCGACAAGCACCAGCCCGTCTTCCAAATGTTCGGTCGCTCGAAGAGTTTCCGGATCGAGGACGCTGAAGTACTCTGGCTCCAATCCATCGAACGCAGCCAGGCCCGCATTTTCCAGGGCTGCCG